>JANPHT010000080.1:0-2054 GCA_031424595.1 Planctomycetota bacterium | reverse complement strand
GGAATTGCCCGCCAGACACTTCGCACAACAACACTCGTGAACCGTCTGTTCCTCTGCCATCGCCCAATCTCCCTCCCTGGAGTGGCGGAGAGTCTACTGTCAAACGGCGATTTCACGAAATAGATCTTGGACGGGTACTATGGGTTGGAGGACTACATGAGGCGGCACTCCAGTCGTAAAGCCCAGATTGAAGAATTGCAGTCAAAGCAATTAAGGGCATCGGAGGAAGCATCAAAACCATTCGAGAGCAAGTCGTCCTACTATTGCTGGTCGGAACGGCATTCGCTGATTATGGGAGTGATCGATCGTGCAGCGAAGGACGTGGAAAAGGAAATTCTTCAGGAGTCCGAATTCGGAAGGAAGATTCTGCGGCTGGAACGCGAACGGGACGAGCTGATCGATACCATCTGGCTGGCAATATCTCCTGCTCAAATCCGAAGTCTTTGGAATGACTTTTCGGCAATGCTGACAGAGGAACCTACCGAGCTTCAGAAGCAGGCACTCACCTACGAGTCACCTGACAACTCCAAATAGGAATAACATTCCCCCCGACCGACAGATTCGGTCGGTTCTATCTTCAGTGGCCAGTCAATTGACTGGCCACTTCCACTGGTCAACGCAAAACCCAAATGTTCTCCCCCATGACCACAATCAGCAAATAAATCCAGAATTCCCAGACAATCGGTATAGCCTTCCAGCCTCACCAACAGACGAGCCCGATTCGATGAGGAAATCTGCTCGCCGTTGAGTGAACGGGTGACTGTTGGTGACGTGAAGAACGCCGCAAAACGATCGGCGGCATATCACCGCTCCACTAATCCAGGCGCATTCGCGATCTCTCCGCGAAAGTCATTCATTTGCCGCAAGCCTCTTTCAGTGTGGCTCGAATGACGGAAAAATCTACAATCCACGTCGGCAAAGCGGATTGTTTTCGTATTCCATAACGACGCCCGCTTTGACTTTGGCTAGAATGGCTGGGCCGTCAGGCTTGATGTTCAACTACTTGAGATTGAACTCTCCACATCCGGACGACGAGGGAATTGTACATGTCCAAAACAACGGAAGTATTGCGTGGCATCGTCCATGGCAAGTCGATCGAACTGGAACACCCTCTTCCCATGCCGGATGGCTCAGAGATTGAACTGGTGGTGAAGCGTACGCCCATCAGCATGGAGCAGCGAAAGCAGAGACTCGAAGCGATCTTCGGAAGCTGTGAACAAGATTCGGAAAATCTGGACGACTTCCTGGGTTGGAATCGGGAGCAGCGTAAGCACAGTCGACCGGAGCTTGACCTGTGAATTTCCTGATCGATACGAACATTTGTTCCGCCTACATCAAAGGAGATCGGGTTGTCTGGAGCAGGTTTCTTCAGCATGCTGGTGGGATGGCATTATCCGTCATCACTGTCGGGGAACTCTGGACCTGGGCGAAACGAACAAAGACTCGACCCCAGGCGAGGCTCGCCGTCGCCGAGTTGATCGAATTACTGGATGTCATTGAAATCGATTTTCACGTCGCCTTGCGATTTGGTGAATTACGAGCTCAGATGCTGGACGCTGGCCAACCTATGCCCGACATGGACGCCATGATCGCTGCGACCGCTCTTGTTCATGACCTGACACTTGTGACACACAATACCATCGATTTTCAATCGGTTGCCGGTTTGCAGCTCGTCGATTGGCTCGATCCGTAACGTCCAGTTGTTCAGCACTCTCCCCATTGATTGCGGCAAGCCCTCGACTTTGCTCAGTCGAATGAAGACTGGTATCGCCATGGGAACGCTCGTCCCGAGGTTCCTTTGGGCGCTTCGAGCACGGGCTCGCCAGATCGCTTTGCCATCTGTCATGCCCCTGCAAGCGCTGCGCTGTCTTTGCTTCCGACGGAACCACGGGACTCGCTGTCCTCTTTGGAAATTGTTTGTTTTCCATCGGCTGGCGCCCAATGGCACTCACTTTAGAAATAGATTTTATGAACGCAGTTTTTGGCACGACATTTGCGCCGCGCGGGAACAAGACGTTCGTTCGCTGCCCTTATGTCAGGTGTCAAATCGTGTC
>JANPHT010000079.1:0-9756 GCA_031424595.1 Planctomycetota bacterium | reverse complement strand
GTTCATCGGATCTACTTTGTTACGAGCTTTGATACAGAACAGAATTTGCCGGTCTCTGTAGTCTCTGCAGGCGGCTCAATACATGCAACACCACTAGCAGTCGGCGATTCTAGGACTCTCCCGCGTTCAGCAAACCCATTCAGCCAGTGTTTTGCCGGAACGATCAACATTCGCACCATTGAAACGGACAATTCCGAGTCCTGGAAGGCTCAAAATCGCTGCGGGAAGGAAAAAATCATCGCAGATCGCTATTGTGCTGCTCGCCCGTTGATTTCACACCGGATGATGCCGGATGCCGACTGGCGGAATTCAAATCGGGCCATGGTTCCGAAAAAACACCACTGATTCATTGATAGAGTTTACCAAGGATTGTTCCGTTGGCCGAGAAACGCGACTTCGACGAGTTCCTTGAAAAATTTCACCGCCATCATGAAGTGATGGTGGAAGAACTTCATAAGGTGATCATTGGGCAGGATGCTGTCATTGATCAGATTCTGGCTGCTATTTTCACGGGCGGCCATTGTTTGCTGGTGGGCGTGCCTGGGCTCGCTAAGACGCTCGTCGTGAGTACCATTGCAAAACTGCTGGATGTGAATTTTCGACGAATTCAATTCACGCCGGACCTGATGCCTTCGGACATTACCGGCACCAATGTTCTGGAAGAAAGTGAATCGGGACGGCGCGAGTTTCGCTTCGTGGAAGGACCGGTCTTCACCAGCATTCTTCTGGCGGACGAAATCAATCGTACTCCACCGAAGACTCAGTCAGCCCTGCTTCAGGCGATGCAGGAACGCGAAGTCACGGTGGGTCAGACGACTTACAAACTGCCGGAACCATTCTTTGTAATTGCCACCCAGAATCCCATTGAGCAGGAAGGAACTTACCCGCTTCCAGAAGCTCAGCTGGACCGATTCATGTTTAACGTGAGAGTGGATTATCCCACTTTGGAAGAAGAAGAAAAGATTCTGGAAGCAACAACTTCTGGTGAGCGCGCTGAAGTTCGCAAAGTGCTTTCGGCAAAGTCCATTTTGTACCTTCAAAAGCAGATCAGCCAAATTGTGGCCAGCCCTTTCATTATCAGTTATGTCACTCGCCTTGTTCGAGCGACTCGGCCCAAAGATCCGACTGCTCCGGATTTCATCAAGCGGCTCGTCGACTGGGGCGCTGGTCCTCGAGCGGGGCAGTATTTGATCAACGGTTCGAAAGCTGTCGCGGCCATGGAGGGACGGCCCAACGTTTCAATCGGCGATGTTCGCAAAGTCGCAAACCCGGTGCTCAGACATCGAATTGCAACCAATTTCCAGGCGCAGGCGGAAGGTTTTGATATCGATGAGATTATTCGCAAGCTGATTGCCACAGTTCCGGAGCCTAATATCCCCAAGTATGAACGATAGTGCGATTCCAAAGGGATCGAGCGACGTCGCGGAGTTCGCCAACATTAATCACAATTCGACAACGAACTAAACCTGACGGTTTTTTTCAAGGCTCCGTCGCAGCCGCAGGGCATTCCCGATCACGGTGATGTCGCTTAATCCCATGGCAATGGCCGCCCACAGCGGACCACTGCTGCCAAGCATTCCAAAGGCGGCCACAGGAATCGCAAGCGCGTTATACATAAACGCGAAGAAAAGATTCTGATGAATGGTTTTCAGCGTTGCACGTGACAGGCTCAATAACTCTGGAATGGCGGAGACTCGATCGCCGGGAATCACAACCGCCGCGGCTTCCATTGCGACATTGGTTCCCGTTGCCAGCGCAACTCCCAGACCGGATGTTGCAAGTGCCGCCGAATCATTCAACCCGTCGCCCACCATGATGACATCTCGGCCGAACGATTGAATCCAGCGAGCTTTGGATTCCGGCGTTGCTTCGGCAATGACGTCATTTTCAGAAAGACCCAGTTGCCTGCCAATCTCCAGTGCAGAACTTTTCTTATCTCCGGACAGCATCGATACCGCAATGCCGGCATTCTTCAGCTGTGCGACGGCCGTAATCGCATCGGAACGAAGTCGATCTGTCAGAGTGAATGTGCCTACTTTGACATGATCAACAAGTACCTGAATCGTCGCGATCGCATCTCGATCGATTTCGATGAGTTTTCCCTGCACGGTGCCCGAGACACCCGCTCCTGGACGAGCCAGAAATCTGTCGACCTTCGGGATCACCAGACCCTGCAAAGTAGCCCTTCGAACAATGGCGCGGGCGATGGGATGCTCTGACGGTGATTCGACCGCAGCCGCCATCTCCAGAAGATAGTCCTGCGAGTAGCCC
Source organism: Planctomycetota bacterium (assembly GCA_031424595.1). Classification (GTDB taxonomy): domain Bacteria; phylum Planctomycetota; class Planctomycetia; order Planctomycetales; family Planctomycetaceae; genus SXXK01. Next base: position 7,485 of record JANPHT010000079.1, on the reverse strand, counting down.
GCTTCAGCAGACATCGATGTGACTTCCAGTTGTCCGGAAGTCAACGTTCCTGTCTTGTCGAATACAATCCGTGTCGCGCGTCCAATTCGTTCCAGGGTTTCTGCACTGCGAATCAATAGGCCTTTGCGGCTGGCCGCCCCGGTTCCGACCATGACGGCCATGGGTGTTGCCAGTCCCAACGCGCAGGGGCAGGAAATGATCAGTACTGCTACGGCCGAAATGATCCCTTTGGAAAAATCGCCCGCGATTGACCAGCCGAGCACTGTCACCACGGCAATCATGAGTACCGTCGGCACAAAGATGGATGAGATCTTATCGGCCAGTCGCTGGACCGGCGCGCGGCTGGTTTGGGCCTTCTGCACCAGTTCGGCAATGCGAGCGATCGTGGTGTTTCTGCCATCGACTGTCGTTTTGACCAATAATCGGCCTGTGGTATTAATCGATCCGGCAACTACAGCATCCCCCGTTGATTTCTCGACTGGCAGCGATTCGCCGGTCACGATCGATTCGTCGACGGAAGACTGTCCTTCCATGACGACTCCATCGACGGCAATTCTTCCGCCTGGCCGGACGATCAGCACAGTTCCCGTGGATACATCGGCACTGGCCATCAATCGGGAACTGCCATCGGCCTCCAGTATCTCAGAGGTCTCGGGTTGTAATTGAAGCAACTCCCGAACTGCCGAGCCCGCTCGCGCACTCGCACGCGCTTCAAACCAATGGCCGAGGCTGACGATCCCCAATAGTCCTGCCGCTTCTGCAAAATACATCGGATGCTGCAGGTTCATGAACAGCACGATGCTCGAATAAACAAAGGCTGTCGTCGCACCCAATGAGATCAGGGTGTCCATATTTGTGGTGCGTCGAACCGCTGCCTTCCATGCCGATTTGTAGAATTCTGAACCTGCAAAGATGATGATCACCAGCGCACCGGCAAACATCAGCCACGGCATCCAGACTCCGTGCCAGTGAAGTGCCGTGGAAATCCAGTGAAAGAGTTCCAGCGGAGCCCATAATCCTATGCCCACAATGGCACGACGGCGCCAGATGCGTTCGTTGGCAATTTGCTGCTGTTCAATTGCGCTGCGCTGGTCGGACGGCTGAGAGGAATCCAGAACCTTTGCCGAAAATCCACTCCCCTTGACGGCGTCGATCAATGATTCCGCCGTCAGTCCATGTCCTTCAATAATTGCCTGTCCCGCTGCAAAGCTCACATTCGCAGATGACACATCGCTTCGTGCCTCCAGTTTCCGTTGCAGACCAGATGCACAGCCGGCACACGTCATGCCTTTCACTTCAAGACTCACTGATTCCGGAACGGCAGTACGACGTTCATTGGCTGGCATCAAAGGATTGGATAATGTCATGAAGTCCTCCACTCGAGCAGATTTGCATGTGCTGCCGCCGACTGCGCCAGAAGTTGGGCGGTTTCAGACGTGCAGCAAGTCAAAAAGCGTTCGCATCAACTTGCAACTGTTTCAGGAAACTGCGTGAAAGCAAGTCCAGGTTGCTTTGGGTGCTCTTTGGAATTCCAACGAATTCTGTCGCAAAAAAAACAGGGCGATCTGGATTTGAAGATCGCTGAGCAAACTGCCACTATAGGACAACCAGCGCTGAGCTTCAACGCACACTTGTGGTTGAGGCCTGATTGCTTTGGCGTTGATCGACAGTCATGCGAACCGGAAGGACCGGAAAACGCCTTCGTTGAGTCTCCTGCAGATGTTCAAGGAGGATTCGGCGAACTTCAGCAACAGTTTCCGAGTGCTGCAGAACTTCTCGGTGACCTGCATGAATAACCTTTTCACTGGTCACATCGTCTCGGTGAGCACTGCGGTAGGAGACAACTCCGTCGGTCCAGGTCGATGTGTCCTTTCCTTTTCGAACACCGACAATGTTATGGTGCTTAACATCGTCCGGCACATGGGAATCCCGGATCAGCGTCAACACGGCGGATTTCTTCGTCAAGGAGTCGACGCTGGTCTTTGGAGCACGCACACGCTCCCACCAGGTCTTGTTATTCTGCTCGAGGACAACTCGAGTCAATTCGTAGGTCTTTGCGGGCAGCCAGACAAATGATCCGGTCAGCCAGCGAGTAAATCGATTTGAAAAGGAACTCCCTCCATACGGACTGGCAATGGTGACGATTCGATCAATCGACGGATTGGAGTGAAAGAAGAAGACTCGTTGAATCTCCGACTTAACATCCGTGCTGGCCTGAAGTTCTTCCACTGATTTGCCGCTAACCGAATTCCAAAGACGGTTTCCGCTGTCGATCGTCAGCATGTGAGACATCAGGCCTCCCATGCTGTGACCAACCACAACCATCTCATCCAGCTTAACGTTTCGACGATAGGGATCGCAGTCGTTTCGAACCTGTAACAGCTCATCGCGCAGCCCTGCTGCGGAAAACGCGATCGGTTCGCCCGTGGGATACAAATAGAACCAGAACTGATACTTTCGGCGAATCTCCGGATCAGACTGCAGGTCGTTAAACATTTCCATCCACGTCATCGGACTCGACCAGATCCCGTGAACCATAAGCACCGGAATTCGGTCCGGATCGTAGGGCTGAACCATGTACAGCCCAGCGACATCCTGAGCCCTGTCAGGCCGGATGAATCCCCACGTATCCAGCAAACCGATATCCCGATTGCTCAGGTATCGTGCTAACGGCGTGCTGACATCTGTTTCCAAAGGCATCAACGCATCACCGACCATCATGCCGTCAGATTCACGAGGGTCATAAATCTGAAGGTGAATGTCGTTTGGCTTTCCTGGCGAACCATCGGGTTCATCAAACTTCAAAACCATTGTTGCTGCGAAACTCATGCCCTTAGTGTAGTAGTGCTCAACCGGATCAGGTTTTGAGGATGCCTTTCGAATCGCAATGATTGGCACGCCCAGACCGGCCGTTGTGTGTCGCGATTTCAGATTCTTCAGTTCATAGTCAGACACGAACTCGAAGTCTCCCAGCTGCTCGGGTGTGAGCAATCGTGATGAGAATGGAATCTGAAACATCAATCGCCGCGAAGTCAATGGCATCAGCATGGACTGACCAAGCTTGACCTTGCCAAAATTGTTGGCGATCCGAAGCAACCCCTCGGAACTGGCGTTGTAGACCTCGGCCGTACTGCGGTGCTCCGGGCGATTGGGGTCGGGATGTTGGCCACTGGAGTCTTCGGTGGCAAAGTATCTCCACGCAGATCTGGAGGAATCCAGATAGAGTTCCGAGGCCAGTTGCGGGTCGCGAGTCTTAATGACTTCCGCAGCCAGATAGTTTAACTCGGCGAGAGCATGCGTGCCTTCAAAGAAATGCTTGCCTGAGCGATGAACGGCCGCATGTTTGATCATCTGCTTAAGGTCATCGCTGCCGGTGTAGCCAGTCTGCTCCAGAAAGACATCGGTCCGCTTCGAATGCCTCACCAGTCCGAAGGCGGTCGTATTCAGCCGTTCCATCAGAGGGTTGTGCGGCTTCTCTCGCAACTGCACAAACTCCGTGGTCGCGCAGCCAGAAACGGAGACCAGCACACCGCCGAAAAGCAGTGCGGTCCAAAGATTGACAACAAAGTGGCGAGCAGACGCCATAGTTAAATGTTGCGGAAACGCATGGAACGGCCAACGGGAATAAATTCGTCTAATTCCGCCAACAGGTAGTAAGCTGTCGGCGACGCTGTTCAGCGGACCGGGTAGAGTCACGGGTCACCAAAAATCGGTCAAGACAAGGTTCCGCCTTCCATGCGAAGATGCGTAATTTACACAGACGGCGAAATTCGTTTGCCAAAAATGCAGGAACGGACGTACGTTCGTTGGTTGTTTTTTGCCAGTCGCCAGTGATTCGGCGTTTCCAATTCCTTCCTTTTCGCATTCTCAGGCCTCATGCAAAAAGTCTGGAAACAGTATTCAGGAGTGACATCCTCCGCCATTTTGCTGACCAGCCTTGTCGCTTTGACTAGTATGATCTGGACGGTCTGCACGGAACCCTCTCTTGCCAATGTGTTCTGGCCGGGAGACATCCATCAGTCATTGGTCCAGGGGCTTGGCGGTTCTGTGACCGCTGGAGTTGACAGGCCGATTCAGTCAGACGTGGCATGGTCGTCCGTTTTTCTGCGAGTCATTGGCAGCCTGCTGATCATGAGCCTGATTGGTTCGACAGCGACTCACCTTCGACAGCGAACCTCAGGTGTGAGTCGCGGTATTTCAGCGAATTGTCCGGGGTTAGCGATCCTGACTTTCCGGCAGATGTATTCGATCGCTGCACCGGGACTCTGTTGTCTGCTTTGGCTCGGGGCGTGGTTGATGGTCACCGCGACGTCCAACACGGCCGTGCTGGCATTTGTGGTAATGACGACGCCTCTATTTATGGCGATGATTCTTGCGGGGGTTTTAAGCCGTTTTCTGGGGTTCCTCGCGCGACCTTCGGAGTCGATTGTGTCTCCCTTGCGGATGGATACCGCGCGTACCATCTGGCCAGAGTTGTCCGTCGTCATATTGGCAATCCTGGCGTGGGAAGCAACTTCCTTCTGGATGAACGAAAGACTCTATGCCGGGTTGCTTGTACCCCATGGTGACTCTGCCATGTACGAAGAACATTTGTGGAATGTCTGGCACGGCAAGGGATTTCGCAGCTATCTCGACCAGGGGCTGTTTCTTGGGGAACACATTCAGGTGATTCACCTGCTCTTGCTTCCGCTGCACGTGCTTTTTCCGTCTTATCTCACCATGGAACTCTTTGCTTCGTTTTCGCTGGCCGTTTGTGCGATTCCGATCTTCTCCATTGCACGACGACATTCGGGCAGTTCTCACGCAGCGATGTGGCTGGCCCTGGCCTGGCTGATGTATTTCCCAATGCATTACCTCGACATTGCGATCGACATCAAGACACTTCGCCCCAGCTGCTATGGCATGCCATTTTTGTTTTGGGGTATTGACTTCGCCGAACGTCGAAAGTTGTGGCGTGCCTCACTTTGCTTCCTTGTGGCGCTGTCCACTCAGGAAGATTTCTCGATGGTTGTAGGGTCCATCGGACTTGTGCTGTTTCTGGTAACGTGGAAAGGATCGGGCGAATCCGAACGTCGACGAATGATGGGCTGGTCGATGGGCCTGTTATTGTTTTCGATAGCCTACCTGTTGTTGGCGGTGTTGGTTGTGATTCCGTGGTTTCGTGGCGGTGACGTGGTCCATTACAGCCGTTACTTCGGAGATCTGGGCAGCAGTCCGGGTGATCTGCTTCGAACCGCTCTGAGAGAACCGGGAAAGGTTCTGGCCGTGCTGCTGAGTTTTCGAACGCTCACGTATCTGCTGGTATTGACAGTGCCCCTGGGATTCTTGACATGGCGGAAACCGATCTACCTGCTGGCTGGCGTTCCAACGTTCCTGATGCTCAGTCTAATTCAGCTGGGCAATGAACCTGGTGCTTCGACAGTGAGTACCGAGACACAGGTTGTGTCGCAGCTTCCTCCTGTTCCTTATCACCATTTCCACGCGCCACTGCTGCCTGTGCTGGTCTGGGCTGCAGCCGCAGGAATGAAAGGCGCTGCGAACCGAGACGGCTTTGCTCGGTTTGCGTTCTGCTGTGCGTTGGGAACCGCTGTCACAGGATCCATGATGCCCATGGGAGTGAATTTCTGGTCTGAACAGTCCTCATACGGCTGGAGGAGACTCTACGTCCCCGGTCTGCGTGCGGAGGAATTTGAGAAGGTTCTCGCCCTGCTGCCAGTGAATTCGCGAGTGGCGTCAACGGACTATGTTCATACTCGACTGACGCATTTTGAACGATCGTACGACTACAGCGACTATCTGCGAGCCGTCAATAACTATCAGCCGGGAATGCCGCCGGACACAGATTTCATAGTGATCGACACCAGCCATCCGTACAGCCATGTTCGCTCACTGGCTGATGTTCGCGAGTTGAAGGTCGAACCTGAAAAATGGGAAATACTCCCTGATATCACGGGCGGGCACTTCATTGTTCTCAAACGTCGCTGGTGATCAGAACGCGTTGCTGTCAACAACATCCTTCACTTTGTTCCAGTCGATGAAGTGCGATTGAGCCGGCCAGTATCGGACAGATCGTCGAGTAATTCCGAAATCACGCAGCGCAGCCCCCGCGACAAACGTGCAGAATCCGACGAGCCAATGAGTGCTCATTTTTGCGTCGGGGCCCAAAGTGACCAGCCCGAAGAACGTGCATCCGAGACTGCCAATCACAACCCATAGCAACAGCCCCGGCCATCTGAGAAGCGTTCGCCAGACCGTTGGAGGAGTCTTGTGAGCGATGTTGAGCCGCCTGGCGACTTCACGCAGCACCGCGGGATCGACTTGCTGAGCGGCCATCGATGGCGGATCGTTGCTTGCGGAATACGGATTGTCATTATTCATGATAGTTCTAGTCCCACCAGCTTTTATTTTCGCTTCAGCAAGCGTACGCGAATCTCTTGAGCGAGATCAATTCTTCTTTCGGCGCCGGATAATGTGGATTTCAAATGTTCGGCGATCGTTGCGGAAGAATGGCTATCGAATGTCGTCGCTAACTCCGCAAGCCCGGCCAGTTGGGCGACGGCCGCACATTCCTGAAGCACAGCGATTCTGACTAGTCGATTTGGACAACGCCTGGCCGCCTCGGCCGATCGATCCAGCAATTGAGTGACGAGTTCGCGTTTATCCGACTGCGTTGCAAGTCCACGTGCGATCAGCACACAGGCAAGTTCTGCATCGGATCGCAGGATTTCAGGGATGCGATATGCGGCGGATTGGCCCATTGGCTCGTGCTGATTCCCGGTTTTTTTCGGATCCTCAGATTCTGATTCGCCGTGATAGCCGACGCGTTCTGCGGAAGCGGAAAGTCGCTGACAAATGGCATCATGCTCTTTCAGTTGAAGCTGCCGGGCGAGTGCCAATGCAACACCCAACAGCCGAACATCGGAAGACTGCTGAGCCAATAATCCAGCAATCGCCGCTTGAATCCGACGTTCCAGTTCATCGCTGTCGAACGACAGCCTTGTCATGCCATTCAGCAGAACGCTTTCAAGTCGAAGTTGTTTCAACTGTTCCAAATCGCGTGACTGAGGATCCGTTGTCCCGGAAATCTCCAGCAATAAATCTGCCTGCGATTTGTTGTCAACTCGTTCTTCGGTATTGGCAATTTCTGCAATTGACATTTCAAACCATGTGAGCAGTTTCTCCGCAGTGATCTGTTGCCTTGCCCAGCGTTGCGAGGCGTTGAAGCGGGACTTGAAGGCGATAGCTTTGTCGTCGTCGAGATCGCTGGTGAATTCATCGATGTCGTGAGGAGTGACATTGAGCAGCAACCGAGCACCCTCAATGGGAAATCCGGAGGCCTGAATCTTCTCGCCGGATTGAAGAAGCTGGCGGATGGATTCGGAGGCGTCGCCATCTGATGCTCCCGTGCTGGCCAGCATCTGTCGAACCCGGTGATTCAGAATCCCACGAGCCTTTGCGGTTTCGCCGAGCGCGCCAGCCGAAACA
>JANPHT010000078.1:0-2718 GCA_031424595.1 Planctomycetota bacterium | reverse complement strand
CGCGGTTCGGCGAGTGGATCATCAACTTGTCAACGTTACATACGACATTGTAATGCCAGCCAGGTCAGGGTCTACTTTCACAATCCGCGTCTGGAAGTGCTCTAAACCCGGACCCTTGGCAGCTCGGGCTGGTATCTTCGATTTCTGAGCATTCTATTGGCGGGGCATCAGATTTGATGTATGTTTGCGGCTGATCGGGCGCTGCCGCCCATCGCGAACTGTCGACACATGTAGCGTTCGCGTTCTGTGAACTACAATCCAACGTCGCTGTATTGCCGCACCTGTCTTCAACCACCAGAGGCGGATCGCCTCCGGAGATGAGGCGGCCGGCATTCGCGGTCGGCAGACAGACGGCAGCGAGAAGCAGCAGAACATGCGGGATTTTGTTCAGGAATTTCATGAGATCTACCTTTCAAGATGAACACTTCAGAAAGAGACCCGTCACACGACGAGCCGCCCGTTTTCCTATCGAACAGACTTCAATAAACTGAGCAGTTCCAACCGCTCAACGCTTTGGAACGCCGACCTCCTTTCAGTCCTGCATGCGGCCGGTACGAGTTGACAGATCAAACAGCACTCTTCGATCTGTCTCGTACCAACGAAACTGAACGCTGCCATCAACAAACGCAAAGTGAGTCCCTTGCGGATGCCAGCTCCACCAATAACCCCGGTCATCAAGTACACCAATCGCCGGCCTGAGTCCTCCCGACTTTTCAAATCCATCAACAACGCCGGGCAACACGACATCAGCGATTCCCATCGGACAGGCGTTGACGACGCCAGGTCCGCCCCATTTGCCCCAGCCAAGTGTCACGCCTCGTTCTCCAAGCAGCAGCGTCGATGTCGTTCCATCAGTCACGTCGGCAAACCGGACAGCGCTGTTTCCGAAAAACATGCCATCGTGCAGCCCCGTGCCGTCGGGCTTCTCTGCAACAATGTTGCAAGCCGTCGGCTGAGCGGTTGACTGCCAGCCATTGACTCCGGAAACGCCCAGATAATTGTTGGTGCCCCAGCTTCCAGCCCAATAGTCGCCCCAGAATGGATCGATGGAAGGACTTTTCCACTCTGTCACTCCCGAGTTCGGATCAGATGGGCAGCAGTAGATCGGCACGCTCCTCCGAGTTTGAATTCTGTTATGGATTTGCGCATCAAGATGAGTATCAAAAGCCGAATACAGCGCTCCTTGCTCAAGGTATGGCAAAAGCGCAATCGGCCAGCCAAGCGATTTGGAATAGGGATGCGGACCAGCGAAATCCTGAACCTGCGAGCCCGGCGGAAACAGACGGTGATCTGATTCGTATTGATGCAACGCCATCGCGATTTGCCGCAGCTTGTTGCCACACGCGATTCTTCGAGCACTCTCTCTCGCTGCCTGAACGGCCGGAAGCAACAATGCAATCAGAAGACTGATGACCGTGGCAACAACCAGAAGTTCGATAACCGTAAACGCGCATCTGCGACGGCGGCGTCCATTGAGACAATTGCGTGCTGTTGCCATGCAAAGCGACGAAGCTGCGGCCGACGGAACAGCCGGGCCACCTAGTTCGGCGAACTCTGGATCGCAAACCATTTGTCACCTTTGAACCAAGCTGAGGCTGAAAGAAACGAGCTCAAACCGTAAGTCCGTACGGCCATACGGCCGTACGGCCGTACGGCCGTACGGTATGGTGGCGTTTGTGTTACAGATAGTCAAGTCGCGGGAGTAGATTTTTCTCCCGCGTCGGTCGCCGGGCAGTTGAATACGGAATGTCGCAACAGTTTAGTCCGTCTGCACTGATCTTGGCGAAGAATTTGAGATGGCGTAGCGTTTCGGGATTCGGGAAGGATGCCGATGCCATTCAGCTTTTACCCCCAGCATGAACACAATTGTCCGAACGTCGGCCACTGCCCGCATTTGGGCGGCGCGGCATTGGGGACGTTGGTGTTGCTTGCGATTGAGCAGGAGCTGACTCGTCGAGCATTGCATGCGACGATTGATGCCGAACGGGCTCGCGGTGATCGGCTGCTCGAGGAAAACCAGGTAACAGTTTAGTCCCTCGGCCGTAGGTCATGTCCCGTCGCGCGAGGTTAAGCATTGGGCGAGGGTTCCGGTGACGACGGCAAACTTTCTTCTTGCGGTCGTCGTTGTTGGCAGGGGCGTGACGATGGAATCGCGCAGCAGCGAACCGGCGCGAAGCACAGGGTGTGCTGGCTCCGGATGGAGAAAACAGGCTTCACGGAGGCCGCATGATGCGTTTTTTGCACGCGGGCCGCAGACAGCCGTTTGCCCGCCCATCGATCGTGGCGGTTGAACTCGCTGCGGATGGCGAGATTACCGGCTGGCTTTCAACTGTCATTATAGAGTTGTCGCAGGACTCGACCGGGCGGCTGAGTGAGGAGTCGATAGTAGATGTCGCTCGGGCGGTGACCGTGTCGTTTTGCGGTCTCTGCGACGGTCATCAATCGCCCCATTCGCACGGCACCCGCGTGACTGCGATGACCGAATGTGATCTTGCGAAGCAACACCAACGGACGCAACGCGCGTTCGGCCATGTTGTTGGTGGGCGGCACGCGAGCGTCGTCCAGAAACACGAGCCGTTCATGCTGATGCCGCAGAATTCGCTTCTGCAGAGTCACAGCCTTTTCGTGAGTCACAGGAAAAGCGATCAACTGCTGCAAGCGTTCTCGCAGCCAGATCTTTTGTGTAGTCTGCTGAGCTTCAGTGAGTTCACCGTTCTG
>JANPHT010000077.1:0-34114 GCA_031424595.1 Planctomycetota bacterium | reverse complement strand
GCCCCCGGCTGGAATCGAACCAGCGGCCTGCGGTTTAGGAAACCGACGCTCTATCCTGCTGAGCTACGAGGACTTTTAAACAAATCCAATGATTCTACACTTTTTCCGCGGTTTCTGTTCCAACTACACCCGCCGCTCCACTTGCGAGTAGAAACACATGGCCGCAGTGTCGGACACAAAGTCGGTCAAACCGTATCAAGAATTCCCTTTGTTTGCTCATCAGAACGGGTATTGGGCAAAGAAAATCAAGGGGAAACAGTGGTTCCTCGGCGTTTGGGCTGATCCTGATGCCGCACTGCAGAAGTATCCCGATGAAGTCGATGAGATTCAAGCCGGTTGAAATATTGGCTGCTCGGGTGTCGTGCTGGTGTCGTCGGATCAGCTGACTGACAGTGTACGACGTGTGCGACATGTTTTTGGAGCGACAGCAGAGGCCATGGGAAACTCCGACTGCGGGCGACTTTCCAAGCGATTCCTCGATCTCAGCTCTGGTTGGTATGACCTGCCGCGACAGAAGACCGGAATTCCAGGCACTCACGAGGCTTGCGGGCGGGTCTGTGTGCAGTCGGATGTTGCGCTTGGGGGCCTGCAAGAAATATTGTGTCAGTGGGCTAAATCGGATAATTCCCAGCCTGTTTTTTTACGGAGACTGACACTTGGACGTTTCGTTGATGCAGAAAACTGACCAGTTAGCGGCGGAATTGGCACAGAATGTGACGACGCTGGAAGAGCTCAATACGGAAATGGACGTGCATCCTCGGCGGCGCTTGATACCCGCCCTGCGGCGGCAGGAGGATGCGGTAGAAATGGCCTCTGAGAGATCACCGGAAGGCAGCAGTTTGGCGCTGCCTTTGAAGACAGGGAATCGTCGCAACGGCACCAGTCCGAAGACAATTCAGGGTGAGTCAGGAAAGCTGCCGATTGACGTTCCGAGAGATCGTAACGGGACTTTCGAGCCGTTGCTGATCGGCAAGCATCAGCGTCGTCTGCCGGGCCTTGATGAGAAGATTCTGGCTCTGTATGCAAAGGGGCTGACGACTCGTGATATTCAGGCCTGGAAAGGCATTGCGTCGCTCGGTTACGGAAGAACGAACGGCCGTTCAGTCCGGGGGTGGGTGGCGGCAACTTTGCGTGGATATTGTTGTATGTCCAGGGGGACCAATGAGTTTATACAACTCGGTGCAGGTCGTAGTGATTGACTGCGAATGCTGTCGCGCCCTGTGCTATCCTGATCAATCCACGTCCATTCCCAGGATTCCCTCATGAAAATGATTCGACTTCTCATGTTTTGTTCGAGCGGCATCACATTGGTCAGCTTGCTTTGTTCGTTCGCCGATCCGACCACATCCATGCAGGGTTTCTTTCCGATCCTGACAGCGTCCACTCACGACATGCCTCCCGAGCAAGTCTGCCTCGTAGCGGAGCGTGAACTTACGGAAGCAAGCGGCCTTGCAATCAGTCGTCGTCGAGATAACGCGGTATGGGTCCACAACGACTCCGGCGATACGGCAAGGCTATTCCTGATTCAGCTTGATGGAAAAACCAGAGCGGTCGTCACGCTGAAAGACACAGAGCCGCGAGACTGGGAAGACATGTGTTCGTTCCAGATCGATGGTGAGAAATGGCTGTTGATTGCGGATACCGGCGACAACGGGCGAGTTCGAGGTGAGTCGGGAGCACCGTGCGAGTTGCTGCTGTTAAAAGAGCCCGTGCTGAATGCCGAACTGGCCGCGAGTGACGAGATTGTTAAAGCCACGACGGATGTCTTCGCAAGAATAACCGTTGACTATCCTGAAGGCCCGGCGGACTGCGAAAGCGTTGCCGTCGATACGGAGCGTCGAGAGATCCTGCTGCTGACAAAGACCGACCCGCTTAATTGCCGACTGTTTCGCCTGCCACTGTCCATGAAGCCTGGTCGCCAATCATTCAGACTCGAGCAAATCGGATCCCTGGCAGTGCCGTACGCCACTGCGATGGACATTTCTGAAGATGGAAAGCAACTTGCCATCGTCAATATGTTCAGTGGCGCTTTGTTGAAGCGTGCTGAATCGGAGTCGTGGTCCGAAGCATGCGGGAAGCCGGCCATCGTTCTCACCTTGCCGACTCAGCCACAGGGAGAGACTGTCTGCTTTGAAAAAGGCGGAAAGTCGCTGCTGCTTAACAGTGAACGTCGAGGTCAACCGCTGTGGCGAGTCAAGCTGCCGCAGTCGCCATAGATTTCAGGAGAGTTCCATCGCTGAAAAAGTGAAGGGCAGGTGTTCTTGCGAGCCGTGTTGATCAACTCCGCAGAAAACCTGCCCGTCAGGTCAGTTCCTTCTATGCTCCGGCGCGCGATGGTATTCGAGATGGCATGGCTACCCTTAACCCCTTGAAACATTACCGGGCCTTCAGCGCGTCTCGGATTTCCCGAAGCAGGGCGATGTCTTCCGGAGTTGCAGGCGCGGCCAATGAGACCTCTGCTTTCTTCCTTTCCGCCAGAGTTTTTGCATGATTCATTGCTTTGATCAGCAAAAAAACCACAAACGCAACAATAATGAAGTCAAAGCAATGCTGCAGAAACACGCCATAGTTGATGAACGCTTCCTTTACGGTCTCTTTGACCGCACCGGTTGCGTCAGGTGGCGATTTTTCAATCGTCTGACCAAGCGAGTAGCGCAGGTCGGTGAAATTCACGCCACCTATCAGTCTTCCAACAGGCGGCATGATCACGTCACTGACCATTGAGCTGACAATCTTTCCGAAAGCTGATCCCACGATAAGTCCAACCGCGAGGTCAACGACATTGCCCTTCATTGCGAATTCACGAAACTCTTTCACCAGGCCCATCAATAAACTCCAGGTTCAAAATCATTGTTGCAAAAGCACGAATCTCACCCGTTGCGCGAAAAAAGCTTAGACGCACGAGCCTCGCACCGCAAGCAAAGTGGCACGGCCTGAGTGAGTCTCGTTTTCATGATGAGATCGACGTTACGTAGACATAACAGGAAAAATCGCCCCATGCTTTTCGCTGTCCCTGTTCGTCACGATGAATTCTGCGGACAAACGAGTGATCGATTTGCAAAGTGAATAAAGCAGAATACCGCCGTCAGCGATGCAAAAAGCGACTGAAGTCCCTGGGCCATCGGCTGGCTCTCTTCAGAGACGGCATGTCATGGGATTTGGTCCCGATCGCAACTGCGTAACGCAAGCAGAACCAGTCCAGCTCTGCTCGCTTGTGTATCACGTCGATTTAGAACACTTCTGCAGCGTATCTTCGAGGCATCGGACTTCATTGCTGTCTGCAAATAAGACGGGCGATTGAGCGTTGATGCGGTGCTGAATTTCGCTGTGGAAATCGCGGTCGGTCGCCAGCCTAACGGCCGTAGAGATGTATTCATCCGTAGAAGTCACGATGCAGTCTGTGAACTGCATCTTTCGGTAAAGTCCCGCAGTGATTCGGCCGCGGAGGAACGGACTTGGCAGAGTCACAACAGGAGTTCCCATTGCGATGGCCTCATAGCTGCTGTTGCCACCGCCAAAATGAAGCGGATCAAGCATCACATCGCATTCTTTCAGCAACCGAAGATAGTCCTCATTCGGCAATGCCGGGAGGAAGAGAATCCGATCGACGACCCGTGCCATCGTTTTTTGCCAGCGAGATTTCAGCCGAGCCGTCCATTCCGGCACTCGGCCCTCGATCACCAGGAGCAATCCCCTGGGATCGGCCTCGAGAATTCCTCGCAGCACGACATCATCGTCCGGATGAAACTTGAACAACGTCTGCGGGCACGCATAGAGATTGTGTTCCGACGGAACTTTGAGTTTTTCCCGAATGCTATCAGCCGAAACCGTCAGTATTGGACGCTCATAATATGTCCCCGTGAGCGGCATTCGGATCAACTGCTCACTGTAATGCGACTGTGATGATTCTTCGTCCAGGAGTTCGCTGGAGAGGAAATAGTCCATTGTCCGACTGCCTGTCGTTTCAGGATGTCCCCAGGTCACACACTGCACAGGGGCCATGCGGGAAAAAGCCAGGGTCGAGCACAAGGCGTCCATTCCGACGTCAGCGAAAACCAGCACATCCAGTTCCAGGTTGCGAAGTACTTCAATGGCTTCCGGAACGCTGCGAGGCACCTCCACAAAGTGGTCGGCAGCCGACTGAAATCGACGACAAAATTCATCGTCGCCTGAGCCAGCGGAGCAGACGGTCACATGAAACTTTGAACGATCCAGTTTCTCAATCCGACCAATGTTCAGACGCCCGATCGTATGATTTCGAAAATAGGCAGAGAGGAATCCAACCTTGAGTCGACTGCCGGATTTGTTCGCTGATTTTGAGGGACCGGAATCCCTGAACGATGAATCGCCCCGGATGATCTCACCTCGCAGTTTCATTGGGCCACGATCGTTTAAACCCTGGTACGCCCAGAAGAACGCAGTCGGCACAAGTTGCTTTGATGCGTCGATGGCAACATTTTCCGCAGCCATCGACTGAAGAGCGGCCTCCTGCTCGCTTCTCCAGCGATGAATGCTTTCTGACGACTCATAAACCACGGGCAACACTGACGTCGCCAACAACCGGTTCATCGGGGACGGATCAATCGCAAGCAGGTCACGATAAACGACTCGAGCGCGTTCGGGAAATCCCTGGTTGAACAGCAGGTAGCCGAGATTTTGTCGCGCCGGTGACATTCGCGGGTCTGCTTTCACCGCATTTTCATAGCAGAACAACGCCTCCGACTGGCGATTCTGCTCCTGTCGAAGATTTCCCAGCGTGATCCAGCCGGAAGCATCCTGCGGATTCGCAGCCAGCCAGTTTTCAAGGGGAACCGGAAGTGATAGCTCTTGCCGCTGAAACGCCTGTCCGGAAGATTGAGAAGGCTTCACAAAGTTTTGAGCACCGGCCAACTGCGAGCTTGCCGTTGACTGATTCGAAGATGATGCAAACCAGGGAACGCGCGGCGTCACGGCAGGCACATTCCCGGGCTGAGGAACGATCCAAACGTCATGTTCTTTGCCGTCTGAGCTGGCACCCGCCACGTAGGGACAAACAGCTCCTGCGGCGACTTCCACGGCAAAGATCTCCGTGACACCCGATAGGAACTGGAACACAGCGATCGTCCGCCCGGTCACCAGGTCAACGACCCCAACGCCACACTTGAGCTCATTTCGTCGTTCAGCAATGGGCACTCCGCCAAAGACCGACGTTTCACGAATCCGCGACAAACCGACAAAAGCAAACTGACCCAGAAAGCTGAGTCCTCGAGTATAGCCGGGAAATGTCTCTATCGTGTCGAAACGGCCGGAAGCAGGATCGACGGTGCAAAGCGCGCCACGTCCGGAATCGAGGACCCAAAGTTTCCCCTGGTGCCATCGGGGAGAATGTGGCATCGCAAATCCACGTGCAATTGTTTCCCGGGTGTCCACATCCATGATGACCCCGCTGGTCGCCTTCGTTGGTCGCCAGCCGGCCGCAGTGTCTGTTTCCGACATGGCCGTGACGAATCGTGGACGCCCCTGGTCCATTGCCAGTCCATTCAGATGGCAGCGGTCCTGATCAATCAACTGGCTGATAAAGCGAGGCTTCCACCGGGGTACGAAACTGTAATCTTCGTGCAGTGTGCAGAGACAGGAAAAGAGCGTATTGACAACCCAGAGTCCCTCTGATCCCCAGGCAAGATCGTGCCCGTGTATACTGCCGGTCCACGTGGAACTGCGAGGCACGTAGCAAACATCCCAGTGACCGGCCGGAGCGACCGAAGGAGCCACATCCCGATTGCCGGACAGAAAGTTCATCTGCTTGCGAGTCCCGATCGCCAGACGATCTCCGTCAATCGCCAGCCCCATCGGCTGTTCGTAATTGGAAAATGAGATCTTGAGTTGCCCCTGATGGACTCCCAGCACGAGCAGCTTCCCCGCCTGGTAAGTCGTTACCATCAGCGAGGCCTGGAGATGACTCAGAATCTCCGCAAGAACCGGAGTAAACTCGTATCGAACTTCAAGGACGCTGTCCTTTAGGGAGGAGTTGTCATCCGACATTTCCGTCATGAATGGATTCCTGCGATCTCGTCGGCTGCCCGTCATAAAAACCTGTTGCGCCTGCAACTTTGAATCGGCAGCATCCAGAACAACTACGTCAGTGTTGCAGCTTCATAACGCGAACGCAAAAGATACATGCAGAAAACTCCAGGGAGTCAGAAACGCAGGCTCAATCTGACGAAACACGGCACTGCCCACGTCCCTTGTTGTGATCGCGGCCAGCACAGCTGACAGCGACTCCGGGCATATCCGCAGCGATCCGGGGTAGATCGTCCTGTTCCTGACTGCCATCGACCTGCAGGATAATGAACGTCCCACGACATTGAACGGCCCCGTGCAGACGTATTTCAGATTGCCTCCAACCGGCCCTATGGTCAGCGTAAATACAGAAACTCCTTGGTGTTGAACATCGCATGCGCCATCGCTTGCCAGACATTCCTGTCGGTCAGTAGCTCGGCGTCCGTTGTGGATGGGGCCGCCGCAAAATCTCTCGAGGCATCTGACCATCGAGACAGCTCTTCACTTGTCGCATCGCGCCCCAGAGCTTTGGCAAACATGTGCTGGACGCGAGCTTCTACCGAGCCATCCTGTCGAGAGACCAACTGCGTGGCCCAGAACTCGGCCTGATTCATGACGAAGGGGTCATTCAACAATGTCAGCGACTGAGCCGGTGTGGTCGTGATGTCACGTCGGCCAGTCGGAATTTTGGGAGACGGTTGATTGAACGTCGCGAGAAACCGAGGAGGCTCCATGATCGTCACTTTGGTATAAATCGACCTGCGGCCCAGACCATCCAGAGGCCCGGAAAAAAGTCGCTTTTGCGGATCCTCATTCAATCGCGACGGATTCGAAGTTGGTCCATACAACGTTGCATCAATGCGCCCTGAAACGAAGAGAATCGCGTCTCGCAATGATTCCGCGTCCAGCCTCTGCACGGGAAAGTGATGAAGCAGTCGGTTGGCAGGATCCGCGTCCATCGCGCCGGGGACTGCCTGCTGAGATTGCTGCCACGTTCGACTGAGCAGAATGCTGCGAACAAGCCGCTTTGTCGACCAGCCTTCCTCCATAAATCGGCCGGCCAGATAATCCAGCAACTCAGGATGCGATGGCTGATCTCCCACGTGTCCGAAATCATCAGTGGTTGTGACCAATCCCCTGCCAAACAGCCAATGCCAGACTCGATTCACGTAGACGCGAGCAGTCAGAGGATTCTGCCGACTGGCCACCATCTCGGCGAGCTCAAGGCGATTGTGTTCTGATGCGACATGACCGCAGGTGTCAGCGAGGAATCGTGGCGAACCGTGAGGGACAGCGGCTCCCGGATTATCATAGTCTCCGCGAATGTTTAATGGATAATCGTGAAGCTGATCCACGTCCGCCATGCCATTGACAGTTTCAGCTTCCTGCAGCTGCGTTTCTTGTTGGCGATAACGCTCCACAAGACGATGTACAAGAGATTCCGACGATGCTGACTCGGTCGCCTTATCGGGATCAGACTTCGTCACCAGTTCGTTGGAGAGGATCTTTTCGGAAAGCATCCAATTGAGCAGTCGCACGTCATCATCACGGCAACGACTTGTTGCCCACATTGAAATCGTATTCGCCATCAGTGCACGATAGCGAATAGCGACGTCATCGACTGACTGCGGCGCGTGGCCGTCGAAGAGGGGCAGGATCTGTGACATCTCATCCAGCGGAGTGAACGGAGCGACGTGTTTCACCACGCGACTGATCTGAAACCAACTCCTCGGATCAGCAGCCTGTTCTTCCGAACACGCACCACCCAGACCGACACGTGGGGGGAAATTGGGATTGCTGGTCTTTGTTGCAAACTCGACATAAATGTTGCGATCCTGCAGGGAACTCATTCCATCCACCAGTTGCCATTGGGGGAGCGGATCCGCAAGGTACTGCTGCTTTTCCGTGAGAAAAGCATTATCGACGACAACTCGGCGGGCGGCGAAATCACCACCGGCCGCCTCGAAACTCAAATGCCCCGGTGCGAGTATTTTTGTCCACGGAGACCTTAACGCACCATTCATGCGAGGGGAAACGCTGTTCGTACACAAGCCACCAAGTAAAATGGATTCGACAACTTTGTCTCCGGTCATCGCGACCACAAAGTCGCCGCGCGGGACAACCTGCCGAAGACCTTCGCCATCGACGGACCAGCCCGCCGGAATGCCATCTCGAAAGTCGGCGACCAAAGTAAAATGGGCGGCGTTCTCATTCACCCTGCGCTGGTTCTCAGCCTGATACTTCTGTTTAAGTGCGGACCAGACTTCATGAACTGATTGCCCATCCGCTACGGCCGTCCGGATCTGATTCCAGACGTGCAATGGGTCCTCGATTGGACGCTCCTTCCGTTCTTTATCCCGTTCGTTCAAGTAGCCTGAATCAAGACGTTCGACATCGTTGATCCATCTGCGGGAGATCTCTCGACGCAATTGCTCTTTCCCATGTTCCAGCTGGGCCACGGCCGTGGCGTTGCGTTCGGGCAGATCAACTGTATTTGTGACCCAGCGAGCACTGATGAACATACCGCCCAGTGCATAGTAGTCTCGTTGTGAAATGGCATCCAGTTTGTGATCATGACAACGAGCACATGCGACCGTTGTCGCCAGAAATGTTTTCCCAAACGCATCGATCTTGTTGTCCAGCATCTCCTGATGAATGCCGTTGAATTCTGAACTGTCGCCGTGCCGTTTTTCACCCATTTGGTAAAACATGGGACCGATCAGCGATTCATTGATGCCCAGGCTATGATTCAGTCGAGGCGACTTCATTAAGTCTCCGGCAAGTTGCTCCCGCACGAACTGATCAAATGGAACATCCTCATTGAAGGCCCGAATAAGATAATCACGAAACCGCCACGCTCCTTTGGCCGGCATGTCCCATTCGTAACCATAAGTGTCCGTGTATCGAACCACATCCATCCAATGACGAGCCCATCGTTCGCCGAAGTGAGGTGAATCCAGCAATGTGTCCACCAGATGATCCCACGATTCTGCAGCGGGAGCATTAAGGAACTCAGTGATTTGTGCTTCTGTTGGTGGCAGTCCGGTAACCGCAAAAAAAGCGCGACGAGCAAGGCTTCCGGGATCTGCCGCGGGAGCCAGATCCAGCCCTTGTTTTCGAAGCGCATCAACAATGAAAAGATCTATCTCCGACAAGCCCTCTGATTCGGCGACGTGAGGCGGCTTGAACAGTTGCACAGGCTTCAGGCTCCACCAGTTTCGACGATCCTGATAAAGCGCTTCAAAGGTTTCTTCGGCCACCTGTGTCATTTCCGGCGGATGTTCACGCGGATCCACGGCCCCGGAGGTTACCCATTCTGTGAGCTGCGAAATCTCAGCATCAGAAAGCTTCTTTCCGGGTGGCATCTCAAGCCCTTCGTGCCTGACGGCATTCAACAGCAGACTCTCGCCGGGGTTTCCAGGTTTGACCGCCGGTCCCGATTCACCACCTTGTAAAACAGCACCGCGATAATCGAGCCTCAGTCCGCCCTTTATTTCATTGCTCGCGCCGGAGTGACACTCATAACAGTGCCGTACCAGTAACGGACGGACGGCCTTTTCGAAGAATTCGATCTTCGAGGGCTCTTCAGAATTTATTTGAGCCGCCACGCAGTCGCACCAGACTCCGTGACAAATGAAAAATGCGGCTATCGACACGAGCTGGCAACGAGTCAAGTCCCGCTTGCCGTTTGTCGTGACAAAACGGAATGGCAGGATTGCGCGTCGAGTTGTTTGCAACATAGCATTGCAGTCTGAATTGATTCTAAGGCGGGGTCATCAATGAAGCGGCGTTCCCACGAGGGGGAACATCATGTTGGGTTGACTGCCATGCGAAAGCAAGCGATTCACTGATACTCAGTCAACTAATCCCTGCCTGGCAAACTACAAAACGAAAGCGACATAGTAGAATAGCAGCCCTGTGACCGAGGTGAGAGTGATATCGACAGTTGACGCCCAACCAAGCAGGGCGTGAATTCGGCTGTGAGAGCCCGGTTGTGGCTTCGTGCCAAATCGCTTCAAGGCCAGCACAATTGTCATTGCCCAGAGCAGTGGTGTCGTGACAGCAAACACGAGATGAACCAATAGCCAGGGACGCACGTTTGAGACTTTTGCGGCAAACGCCTCATCGGAAAGCTGTTGTTGGGCAACAATGTTTTGCCAGCCGCCGTGCACCATCTGGACATCCACTTCAAAGGCCGTTACGGCGATCAGCAGAATGACTCCCAGCGTCAGTTGTAGTTTCATGTGTGCTGCGTAGTTTCGTTTGACTTTCACCAGCCATAGACTGAACAACAGCAACGGCACGATCATCGCCAACGCACAGACGACAAAGTCCAGCATGAAGGTTGTGGGGTATCCCAGAAAACCTGTGCGAAACATGATCAATCTGCTCCAGAACCTCAAACCAGGAATGACAAAAGCCCGGTATTGCGACAACACCGGGCTTCCTGAAACTAAGCTTACGAAATGCCAGGAATCCCCGACGGCCGATTATTGACTGTCGAGTGAATCCCCGTGTCCACCTGGCCGTTACTTTGTCAAAGCCTTGACGGCCGACTGAATCCCATCGGTATCGATCCCCTGATGGCCCATCTGCTGCCACAGCCCGCCAGAACCTTCGCGGTGAGTCCCGATATTGTTGTAGCGTCCCTTGAATCCTCGCTTCAGAAGTTCTGTTCCGAACCGAGATCCAAGGCCTGTATTAACATTGAATGATTCGGCAACTAGCACCATCGGCGAAGCGGACAGTTTTGTCATCATCGCGTCGTCGTAAACGTTCAGCGTTGCCTTATTGATCAAACCGACGTTCAGGCCCTGTGCCTTCAATTTGATCACAGCATCCAGAGCGCGGTAAACCGATTCGCCAAAGGCGACGATGTAGCCATCTTTGCCTTCGCGAATGACTTCGTCCCGCCCTGTGACGAACTTGTAGTCGTCACCGTAAATGCGAGTACCATTCTCGTCAAGCAGATCGGGAACGCCTGAACGAGTTGAGAAGATGAATCGCAGCCCGGCATCGCCGTAGATCTTCTTCATGCAGGCCTTGAACTGATGCTGGTCAGCCGGGAAGTACAGGCGAGTCGTGTCGCGGCCTTCGTCTGGCAGTCCGTTAGCAGCATACATATTATTCAGACCAAAGTGGCAGGTGTTATCTGCCATGTCATCGCATCCAGCATGTGAGAAGTGAGCCAGTACGTTTGACTGGTTCAGTCGTGCCATCGTGATTTCGGAAACCACCATCTCGAGGAACGCAGAAAACGTTGCAAATACGCCCTGCTTGCCAGATTCGTAACCGAAACCAGCCGCTGCGGAAAAGTTGCCGCGTTCCATAATCCCGCCTCGGACAAACACCTCCGGATGCGCGGCTCGAACGTGATTCAGACCACAGGAACCTTCCAGGTCGCAGTCAAAAACACGGACGGAGGCAATGCGCTGTGATTCTGACATGCCGTCCAGGATCTCATTCAGAATCTTGCCAAAGAGATCCCGATTCTTGCCCACATTCTTTGTGCAGCTACCCTCATAAGACGGACCATTCGGTCCCTTTTTAACGCTGTTGAGGTATTCAACCGCCGCTGTCTGACCTCGCGATGTCAGGTATTCCTTCGCGAGGGAAACTTTGATCACATCATGACCATGAGCGCTGCCTTCGAGGCCCTTGATGCCTACGCACATCTTGCGGCGATTGATCAGAGCAATCGGGCCCGCTGTCGTGACGGCTGCACACATGCGACCGTAAAGTGCATCCAGGTCTTCTCCGTCGCCGATGTCGATTTTCAGGCCGTGCCCTTCAAGAGTTCGGGCAACGTCATAGCCCTTCAGGTAGTCGGACGGATGACCGGCAATGGTCACGTCGTTGTCGTCAATCAACAGTTTGATGTTCAACTTCTGAGCCACAGCCAATCGCGCGGCTTCGGCGTCGTTACCTTCCATCTGAGAGCCGTCGGATCCGAGCATGAACACAACCTGCTCCGGATTCGCGATGGCCACTCCGTTAACGAAGGGCCACATATGTCCCAGGCGACCGGAAGAGAACTTTACGCCCGGCGTGAATCCACGTTCCGGATGTCCGGGAAGGTGAGAAAGATATTCGCGATAGTGATAAAGCTTTTCTACAGGAAGATCGCCTTCCAACGCCGCCATCAGGTATTGTGTGGCTACTCGGTGACCAGCTTCGTCGAAAAAGATCGGCAGCACTGATGGAGAACCACCGGCCTCGCCGAACTTCATGAAGGAATGCATGATGCAGACTTCCGGGACGGTGTCGAACGGACCGCCCGTGTGACCGCCCAACCCTTTCGCATCGGCAATGGCGGTGAAGAACACGATTGCGTCGCGGCAGATCTCAATATTCTTCTTCAGAGTTTCCCGCTGTTCCGAAGTCAGCTGCGGAGTCTTTGGATCGAGGGGCAACGCCTGATACTGATTGAGCGGAATTGGAAACTCGGCTACCGCAGTCATCGTCATGTTTCTCCAGCAATTTGTCGGACGGGGTTGTTGCTCGCACCGATTCACCCTGGCGGCGTTCGGGAAGCCTCGCAGGAGAAAACAGCCTGTTTTCCTTTCAGACCAGAACAGGTCGCCTGCGTTCGAGCGGAAGTATGAAGTGAGCCTCAGGAATTGCAATTCATCCGAGAATTCCGGTCCGTCTGACAACTGTTTTCTCAGTCGCATCAGGGCTGTTTGCAGATCAACGGCTTGCGGGACTGCCAAAATGCTGGGTATGCTTAGCGTCCCCCCTCAGTTTCTCCAGCCTATTTGCTGACCTTAGGCAGTTTTATGCTTTCAATCCTCGGACAGCGTCCTTCGTCGTTCTGCGATGGCCATTCCCGTCGCCATTTCCTGCGGATCGGAGGACTTGCACTGGGCGGAATGAGCTTGCCGCAGATCCTGAAGGCCGAAGATGGCGCGAACGCCCCGTCTGGGAAAAAAATGCGGCTCAAGGCAGTGATCATGATCCATCTGTCCGGAGGTCTGTCGCATCAGGGCATGTATAATCTGAAAATGGATGCCCCTGTTGAGCATGCTTCCGACACGTGCATGAGCGGAGATCGCCAATGAGCCTAAGTCACAATCTACTACATCCGCGAGTTTCACGGCGGACAGCAGTGCAGGCCGGGGCCATCGGACTGCTTGGACTGGGCGGCAATCACCTGAACGCCTTGCGAGCGGCCGATGCAGAGTCACCTTCCACAGCCACGGCGAAAAGCTGCATCTACATTTTTCTTTCGGGCGGCTTGTCACAGCACGAAAGTTTCGATCCTAAACCCAACGCTCCGCTGGAAGTTCGTGGCGAATTCAGTTCAATCTCCACGCAAACGCCCGGGCTGGATATCTGTGAACATCTGCCCGGATTGGCTCAGCGAAGTCATCTTTGGTCTGTGGTTCGCTCGTTGACTCATTCTTCGAACGAACACACCCTGGGCCATTACTATATGCTGACCGGTCGAAGCGGGGCGACTCCCGGTTTTCGCGGAGACCGACAGCCTCGCAACACGGACTTTCCGTCGATTGCGTCGATGATCGGTGATGCTCTGCCGGCTCGCAGCAATCTGCCTCCTGCCGTTGTATTGCCGGAGCGGCTTGTTCATTGGTCTGGCGGTACGATGCCAGGCGCTTTCGGCGGCATGATGGGATCTCAGCGTGATCCATTCTTCGTCGAAGCCTCACCTTATGGAAATCCGTTTTGGCGAGGTGCGTATCCGGAGTACACGTTCCCAAACGAAACAAAGAAAGCTCCTGCATCGCCGGATGATCGAGTTTATCAGGCTCCCAGCCTTTCCTTGTCACCGGGAATGACAATGACTCGCATGAGTTCACGAACCAGCCTGTTGACTTCCCTCGACCGCCAGCGAGCAGATCTGGAACAATCAGCCAACGCAAAGCATTACGACGAGTTTCGACAGTCGGCGATTTCACTGCTTTCGGAATCCAACGTACGAAGTGCATTTGACGTGACGAACGCGGATGAAAAGACTCAGGAACGTTATGGGCGAAACAGCTTTGGCTGGTCGCTCCTGATGGCGCGGCGCCTTGTCGAAGCCGGAGTCAATCTTGTTCAGGTGAACCTTGGAAACAACGAAACGTGGGATATGCACGGTGACATTTTCCCTCGGATGAAGAACAAACTGCTTCCTCCGACCGATCGTGCCTTGAGTGCTCTGCTGGATGACCTGAACTCCCTTGGGTTACTTGAGAGCACATTGATTGTCATGGGCAGTGAATTCGGTCGAACGCCAAAACTTTCGACTCTTTCGGAATCGTTTCCGCATGCCGGCCGCGATCACTGGGGAGCCGTGCAAAGTGTGTTCTTCGCTGGTGGTGGAGTGAAAGGCGGAACCGTAGTCGGTTCGTCCGATGAACTCGGTGCGTATCCAGCAAGCAGCCCCTGGAAGCCCGAGAACATGGCGGCCACCATGTACCACGCGCTGGGAATTCCGGACACCGCGATGTGGCATGATGCGTTTCAACGGCCCCACCAGATCTACTACGGAGAGCCGATTACCGAACTGACGTAGAAGTCCCATCTCTTGCCAATTCTCAGGAACGTCGATTCATCGAACTTTTGTCCACGGAGTTTGACTGATGATTCACCCCGTCGCCCGGCGTCGTTTTCTTTCCACAGTGGTCGGATCTGCCGCGGCGATTGTCGCGGCGTCATCGAGTCAGTCATCGCCCGCAGGAGATCCACCGCCAGTCACAAATCCACGCGCGACCGATGGCGATGAGCGTTTTGAACCCAATTGGAATGAGCGACTCACAATCACAGTCGGGGAGAAGTCGGGTGACTTGACTGGAACGTCGGATCGAGTGATTCAGGCAGCACTGGATTACATGGCTCGTCTCGGCGGTGGAACAGTTAAAGTCTTGCCGGGCACTTACACTTTCCGCAACGCCGTCTGGATTCCCTCCAAAGTACGCTTATTGGGAAGCGGGGCGGACTCGATTTTGACACGTGGTCCTTCTGTCCGAACGGACCTGACCCTCGAATCCGACTGGTACGACCAGGAAGTCACTCTGAAAGATGCCACGGAATTTCAGGTTGGCGACGGCGTTGTTTTTCAGGCAACCAATCCGCACAACAACGGGGCCACCGTGATCAAGCGAACTCTGGTCGCAAAAAATGGAAACAGATTTAAACTCAACGATGGTCTGCGTGAGAACCTTTGGCTGTCCGGAAAACCAACCTGTGCGTCATTGTTCCCATTGTTAACCAGCGAACGTACGACCGATGTGCTGATTGAAAATATTACGCTCGATGGAAATCGCGAGAACTGTGAAAACTTTAACGGCAACTATGGCGGCTGTGTGTTTCTGCAGGACTGCAATCGTTACACGTTCCGCGGTGTCACCGCTCGTCACTATAACGGGGATGGAATCAGCTTTCAGATCTGCCACGATGTGCTGGTTGAGAATTGTCACAGTCACGACAACACCGATCTGGGAGTCCACCCCGGATCTGGTTCGCAACGGCCAATCATTCGAAACAACAGACTCGAACGCAACAGCCAGGGCATCTTCTGGTGTTGGGGCGTTAAGTACGGCCTTGCGGAAGGCAACGTCATTGATGGCAACAAACTGTATGGCGTTTCTATTGGTCACAATGACACTGACAACGTGATGCGGCACAATCAGATCCGCAATAGTGGTCAATTTGGATTGTTATTTCGCGATGAAAACCGAGGACTCGATTTCTGGGCCAATCGCAACGTGATCGAAAATAACCTGATCGAAAACAGCGGCGATGAAGACGGTGCCGGGATCGAAGTCACTGGGGAAACAAAAGATATTCGACTGATCGGCAACACGATCTCTGAAACACGCGGAGCCGCTCGCCGAGTTGGCATTCGCATTGCGGAAAGAGTCGGAAAGGTGGATCTGGCCGACAATCAAATTACGGGATTCTCAACGGCGATCGTGGATCACCGAGAAAAGAAGAGTTGATTAAGTGGGGGTAACCTAATTGGAGAGCGGCTCGACCCCGGTGATGCGCTTCCACTTGGCCAGAAATTCCGGGTTAGTTTTCAGTTCCGGATTCAACACTCCGTGTGGCCATTTTCCAAGCGACAAGTCCAGCATGCTCTGGCACGCTGTTCGTCCAATGTCCCGGAACATTTCATGAGTCCAGGCAATGGAGTGTGGAGCAAGTAGTACGTTGTCCAAGTCTCCAAAACGCGACGGTGTCACGACCGGTTCGACAGCAAAGCAATCCAGTGCGGCACCGGCGATCCGACGATTCTTCAGCACACCGTACAGAGCGTTTTCGTCCACGATTCCGCCGCGAGCCGTGTTCAGCAGGTAGGAGTCAGGTTTCATCCACGAAAGTTCGTTGGGGCCGATCAGTCCTCGAGTTTTGTCGTTCAGCGGGCAATGAATCGACACAAAATCAGAGGTTCGCATCAGTTCTTCAAGGCTGACTGATCGAACTCCGATCGCTTCAAAGGCAGAGGCTGGAAGCATTGGGTCGAAGGCGATTGGCGGCTTCATTCCGAAGCTCTCGAGCAGCTTGACCAGGCACTGCCCGATTCCGCCAAGGCCGATCACTCCCAGCGTGCGGTCTCGCAGTTCGCAGCCCATGTATTTCGTTCGAGCGTCCCATTCTCCGGTGCGAACGAGTCTGTCCTTGGCCATCAATTGATGAGTCAGTGCCAGCATCCAGGTCATCGTGGCCTCTGCAACGGGTCGATCAACAGCGCCAGCGGTGATCATCGCGAGGACATGATTGCGAGTGCATGCGGCGACATCGACACTGTCGTACCCAACACCAAACCGCCCGATTGCCAAAAAGTTTTCGCTGTTCGCCAGAGTTGCAGCGCTGACTCGGGGAGTCAGCACGATCGATCCCTGAAAACCGTTGAGTTGTTCCGGTAAGATTTCCGGCTGATGTGTCGGAAACTTCGTCACGTCCACGTGAGGATGTCTGTCGAAGATGCTCAGTCCGAGATCATGGAATCGGGGCTGTCCAGCAGCGTCATAAAAATCAGCAGTCAGGGCGACTCGAAACGGATGGCCGGACATCTTCAAACCCTGTGGCGGAAACTGACTAGGCACTACAACAAACTGGTCATCAGCAAACGCAGCTTTCGCATTTCACGAAGGCGTTCTTCGCCCTCCATGGTTTTTGGAAGCAGATCGACGCTGAGTGTTCGCTGATATCCGTACTGTCGCAATAAGGCCACAATGCGGTTGTAGTCCACTTCGCCCAGACCACCGAGCACCTGAATTTCGGTAGGCGAGGTGTCACGCAGATGCATGTGCAGTACGTGGGGATAAACCAAATCGTGCTCGAGATAACCGCCCGGTCGACAGATGTAGTAGCTGGGATCGAGAGTAATGCCCATTCCCTTGACCGACTGGCAAAGCTCAACTGCAGTATGAGGATCCTCAGTCAGAGTTCCTGTCTTCGTCAACACCGACACTCTCACACCAGCCGCCTGACACAGGGCATTGCGTTCGCGAAGTCGATCAATCTCCGTATTGAACGGAGTCCCCTTTGGTGAAGCAAGAATCGTAAGCTGCGCGACTTTCAGGAGTTTGGCGAACCTGACAATCCCGCCAAAGGTTTGAATATCCACTTCACTTTCAAGGAAGATTGCTGCAGGACTAAGGCGACTGGCTTCTTTCATCAAACCTGCTGCATACTCTGGATCAGCAGCCACTTTAGATGGCTTCAACTGATCAAACGTCTCGTTGAGCCAGACTTCTACTTTGTCAAAGCCCAGTTCCTGAATCTGCAGGCAGGCTGCCGGGAACGCTAAATCCCACAGGCTTCGCGTTGATGCGGCAATATGCACTTGAACACTCCCTTTAGTCACAAACACTGATCTCGCTGATATTTACAGCGACGACACACCCCTTACTTCGGGTGGAAAATGATTGTCTGGACTGTATTCCGGACCTCCCGTTTCCGCAAGACCATACAGTCTTCCTGGTTCAACACAGGTGGATTTGTAGGGATTTTGCACGATTCGCCGTTTGAACTGCCGATAACGGTTATCAGGGAGTTTCTCATTGCGGAGATCGACGCCTGAATGGCTGGTCGAACTTCCGCGAGTGGAAGCTCTTTGACTCCTCTACACGGAACGGAGAGGAGTGTTTTCGGGGGAAAACCAGGGAGTGAATTCGATGCATCGTTGCACACTGGCAGTACTGCTTTCGGGGGCGATTGGAATTTTTGTCACCGGTTGCTCTTCGACCACACCGGTCATGCGAGGACAGAGTCCTCAGGAAACATGGGCTGCCGGCGCCATAATGGCCGACGGGTGTCCCATGTGCCAGTCCAGCATGGGACCTGGCGGACAGATGGTCCATGCGCCAAATTGCGAACGCGGATGTCAGGGCAATTGCAATTTGCCGTTTCATCCAGTTCACCGCAATTTCCACACGTATTCTACTCCAGGTCACTTGAGTCGTCCGCCGGAAAACGCGGCACCGGCGTTGTATCAATACCCTTATTACACACACCGCGGCCCTACCGATTTCTTCATGGAATAGCATCCACGACACGCACCAGGTCCTTGTGTTCGCCCAGTGCATCCGTCAGTCACTGCATCAAATTTGAGACAGGCCGCTCGGTAAATCGAGTTGGCCTGTTTGCATTTGACGCTTGAGCTTCCTGGTCTGAGAGAGATAATAAGCCGCCGACTCAGTCGGTGAATGCTTCACACCAAGTGTCGATGAATTCGCCAGTGGTCAGGAGCACACCGAATTCCTGCGAATCCGCTGCGAACAAAGGCGTTGAGCGGCGTTCCCGGTGCCAAGGGTGATTTTGTACAATGTTAAGGCCTCTGCAAATTCGAAATCGTATTCCGATTATCACGCTGCTCATTGCGATTGGAGTTACCGAGGGCGGGGTTGCAGTTCAGGAACCTGCTGAAAAACGACCGCCTGGAGCGGAGCTGTTCAAGATCCTTCCTCCGAAGCAAAAGCCGCAGCTGGGTTCGGTTCGATTGAAGAACGGCCTGATTTACAGCGGTCTCGTTTCAAAAGCGTCGACGCTGTCTCCTGTGCGCAATGAACTCAATCCGACCGACAGACCTGACCAGCGTCTTGAGATGCGACTGGTGGATCAAAAGGCCCGCGAAATCTATTTACCAGTGCGCCGCAGCGAATCACCCGTGTTGAACAACCTGGTCTGGCCTTCGCAGTCATACTCGATTTCGCAAAAGCGAATCGCGAGGAAGTCCATGCCGGCTGGAATTCCGCAACTGGGGCCGATTGGCTCAGACGGTATTGCTCACGGAAAGATCTTTCTTCCGAACGGAAAGTCAGACGAAATCCAGGTGGCAATTGTCAGCATCAACGAACTGTATGCAGAAGTTCAAGGCCTTACCCACGACTGGAAATACGCCATCGCATTTGATGCGATTCCTCGTGAACACCTCCTGGGTATTTTGAGCAGGGTTGAGGGATATCACGACAAGCCTGTCCGACAGAATCTTGTTGGCCTGTTGATCAAGGCCGATCGATTACCCGAAGCAGGAATGTTGCTGGGTACTCTGCAGCAGGATTTTCCGGAGCACCAGATCGCCGATGAACAGCTGTTGATTCGTGAGGAAGTCGCCCGTCAAATTGCGGGAGTTCTTGAAAAACGCAGAGATGTGGGTCAGCACCAACTTGCGTCCAAAGGCGCAAGGGTTTATCCCAAGTCTGACTTAACTCCGGAAACCATCGTTCGAGTGACTCAGCTGGTCAAGTATTACGATGAAACACGCGACCGGATTGAACGAGTTCAGAACGCCCTTCCTGAAATCGCTTCGCAGATTCAGGACCAGTCTCTCAGAGAATCGGCAACACTGATCAATCGACTGATTTCAAGTCAGCTGGACGAAGACAGTATCGACCGATTTGCGGCGTTCGAACTTGTAACGAGTGTCGCTCCTGCCCAGGGCGACGATGAGCAAAAGATGCCGACTGAAGAGAAACTGGCGATGGCTCTTTCCGGTTGGCTGATGGGAGCCGACAATACCGTCAAGAATCTTACCGAAGTGGTATCCCTGTTTGATGCTCGGCAGTTAATTCTGGACTACATGAACACCGATGCGACGGAAGCCGCGTTGCGTCAGTCATTGTCGGAACAGATTACGAAGGCTGAAGGAGTCAGCATCGAGAGAGTCGCTGCGATTGTCCGTAATCTTCCGGCGATAGAATCGCTGAGGATTGAAACCACGGATGTCGGAGCCGTAGGTCTGTTCCGGATTTCTGGCAGCATCGAGTCGATGGGAGCCGTCGGATTTGTGCCGCCAGAGTATCACGAGTCCCGGCATTACCCGGTCGTTATTGCTCTGCATGGCCAGGGAGATACTGCGGACACCTAC
This sequence comes from Planctomycetota bacterium, assembly GCA_031424595.1. Taxonomy (GTDB): domain Bacteria; phylum Planctomycetota; class Planctomycetia; order Planctomycetales; family Planctomycetaceae; genus SXXK01. Next base: position 13,758 of record JANPHT010000077.1, on the reverse strand, counting down.
CTGAACTGGTGGCAAGCCCAGGCGGAGAAGAACGGTTTCATAATAGTCGCCCCTCAATGGGAGAAGATCACGGCGCCAGATGGTACGGAAACCGTTCAGAGTTTTGATGCCTCAGCGGCAACCCATTTGCGGTTTCTTAGCCTTGTCGGAAGGATGAAAAAGGGTTTGCGGATCGACGATGACCGAGTTTTCATTGCGGGACACGACTTGGGTGGCGAAGCCGCGATGGATCTGGTGACATCCCATCCCGATTTGTTTGCTGGAATTGTCTCCCTTTGCGGAGCGGGAAGGCGTCATGTTCAGTGGACGGTACCGAACGCGATTCAGTTGCCGTGGTATGTCGTTATCGGGGACGCGCAGGGGGATTGGTTTGATCGAATGGGAGTGATGGCCGCAAAGTTCTTTCGGCGTGATACCGAAATGGACATCGACTACGACACTGTCTTTGTAAAGTATCCGTTTCGAGGCTTTGAACGATTTCCGGAAGAGATCGACGATATCTTTGAATGGATGGCTCGGCATCAGCGAGTTCCATCTCCGCAGAAGGTCTACGCAAAACTGCTCCGAAGCACAGATCTCCATTGGTCCTGGGTCAAGCTGTCATCGCTGCCTCCGCAATTTGCTCAGCTCGATGCGCCGAGCAATCCGCTGGAGGGAACGTATAAACCGGCTGACCTCCTTGTCTGGCGCGATGATAAGAATCTGATCCGTATAAAATCGACTCCCGCAAATATCACTTTGATGTTGTCGCCGGAAATGTCGGGACTGGATATCAATAAGCCCATTCTCATCATCAATGGCGGAAAGAAAACAAGCGTCGACTACGATCCGGAAATCCGTCATCTGCTTGAAGAATACTACGCAACCTGGGATCGCCGCCGACTTTGCCATATGCGTGTCGAAGTACCCAAATAGATTTGTGAGCATGTTTTCACAGCTGTTTCATGAGGCACGACCGCACCACGCATTCCGATTTCGGGCATTCGTTCGGTAGCCAGTCTTCGCACGACTTGTCAGAATGAAGGTCCCGCCGATTTTTCGCCTGGCTCGACATCTCGCCTCCGGAGCCCTCAGATGAATGCGTTGTTTCTCGTTGCCGCATTTTGCGTTCTGTTTCAGGATGCGACGCGAACCGATTTAGTGCAATCTATCGAACTGCAACGAGGTGGACGGCACTGGATCGATCAGCCAACGGAACCTCCGAAATCACCCGAAGAGTCTCAGAACTGCTTTCAGATTGAGCCCGGATTTCGCATCGAGCTGGTCGCCACGGAACCGCTCGTCATGGATCCCGTAGCGATTGACTTCGATCACAAGGGCCGCATGTTCGTTGTAGAATACGGCGACTATCCGGTCGGCCCCAAAGATCCGGACTCGCCGGCATTGTCGCAGGTTGTGCTGCTCGAAGACGAGAACTCCGACGGTCGCATGGACAAGCGAACGGTCTACGCACCCCATTTGAAGTTTTGTCACAGCCTGATGGCATTTCGAGATGGCGTACTGGCCTGCACGGAGACTCAGATCCTGTATCTCGCCGACACCGACGGCGACAACGTGGCGGATGTTCGCGAAGTCTGGTTCGATGGATTCACTCCAGCTCATCCACAAATGCAGATTGGTTGTCCGCGGTATGGCTTCGACAACTGGATTTATCTGACATACGGGCACGGCAAGGTGCGATGCACTCGACCGGGGTTTGAGTCGAAAGAGCCTGTCGATATTCCACGAGTCGACTTTCGATTTCATCCGGAAACGATGCAGTTCGAAGCGATCTCCGGCGCCGGCCAGTTTGGCAATACGATCGACAATTTCGGACATCGCTTTTTCAGTTCGAACCGCAATCCGATTATGACCGATGTGCTGTCGATGCAATTAGTGCAGAAAAATCCGTTTGCTGGTATTTCGGTTGGACACACAGATGTCGGGCCTGCTGGTGAAAAGACTCGCGTGTATCCCATCGTGACGATGAAGAGCAACTGGCTGTCCCATGCTGGCACTCACACCTCGGCCTGCGGAGTGACGGCTTACCGCGGCGGACTGTTTGGACCAGAATCTGATAGCAGCGTCTTCGTGTGTGAACCTGTCGGTCACCTGGTGACTCGATCCGTGATCGAACCTCAAGGCGGCACCGTGACCGCTCGACGAGCCCGCGAGAAAGCCGACTTTCTTGCGTCGAGCGACACGTGGTTCCGTCCGGTTAGTCTGGCCACTGGCCCTGACGGTGCGTTGTATCTGGCGGACATGTATCGCTTGTGGGTCGAACATCCAAAGTTCGTGCCGGATGATGTGGCGGCAAAGATGGACTGGCGAGCCGGTGAAGATCTGGGCCGGATCTGGCGAATTGTTGCCGAGAAGGCTCCGGAAGTGAAACCATTTGTGTCGCCAGCGACGACGGAGGATCTCGTTGCCATGCTAAGCGACGGCAATGGATGGAGAAGAATGCTGGCTCAGAGACTGTTGGTTGAGGGAAAGCGAGTCGATGCCGAAAAGACGCTACGATCGATGATCTCGAGTCCCACTCTGGTCGCACTTCGATCGTTCTTTCCTCTCCATGCACTCTGGACTTTAAGGGGCCTGAACCTGCTGACGGAAAACGATCTTGGGAGTACGGCAACCGGCCTCAACAAGTGGGCCAGTCGAGACGCGATCAAGTTGATCCGAACAGACTACCCGCACAGCACTCAGCTACAATCGATTGCTGGACGCCTGTGTCGATATCCTGATGGTGAAATTCGAATGCAGGCCATTCTCACCTACGACTGGGCGAATTCAGAGATTACTCACACGCTTCCAGCAATCGCTGCGGCGCAAATCGACGATGTGTGGCTTCAGCGAGCCTGGCTGATTGCCGCGCCGAATGTTGCTGCGGAGCTGGCTGCGGCCGTCGTTTACAACTCCCGCCGCGATCCTTCCACCGCAGCAACGCGCACAGATTTTCTGAGACAACTTGCATTGAATGTGGCTGTGCGAGGTGACGTCGAACAACTCCAGAGACTTGCGAAAGTCGTGGGAGACAGTCCTGAATCCGGGCTGTGGTGGCAAACAGCTCTCGTGATCGGACTCGCCGACGGATTGCCTCGCTGCCAGAACGCCGCGATTCCAAAGAGCCTTGCGGCATTGCTGCAATCGCCGCCGACTGCCTTGAAGGATGCCATGGCACCACTCGCAAAGGTTGTGCAATTGGCGTCAGAAACAGCAGTCGATAAAGATCACAGCGACGTTGACCGTGTGGTAGCGATGGGACTGATGTCGCACCTTCCTCCGGAAGCCTTGACGTCGGCACTTGAAACATTGCTGAAGCCAGGTGAATCCACAGACTGCCAGCGAGCCGCGATCGATGCCGCTCGTCGCAGTGGTCGGCCCGAACTTGCGGAAATTGTGCTGTCACGCTGGGATCAATTGAATCCACAGTCACGATCTGCAGCGCTGGATCTCTTGCTGTTGCGAAAAGAATCGATCACATCACTATTGCAAAAGATGGCGGCAGGGACCATTTCATCATCGGCCGTATCGATTGATCAGCGATTGATACTCCTAAAGCATCCGGACGAGGCGATTCGCACGTCGTCAATTTCGCTGTTTGGTGGTACCGTTTCCGCCAATCGCAAAGAAGTGGCTGGGCAGTATGCAAAAGCTCTGGAACTCAAGGGCGACTTGACTCGCGGAGCCGCAGTCTTTGAAAAATCCTGCAGCAAGTGTCATCGCATCAACGCCGTCGGCCACAACGTTGGCCCGGACATCAGCGACACTCGGGCAAGAGCTCGGGATGCCTTGCTTTACGATATTCTGGATCCCAATCGCCGAGTTGATCCGCAGTTTACTGAATATGTGATCGTGACGAAGGACGGACGTCTGTTCAACGGGCTGATGATCGCCGAATCGACAGACTCAGTGACCTTGCGGCAACCCGAAGGCCGCGAACAAACACTCTCCCGCACAGAGATTGAAGACCTGAAAACCACAAACAAGTCCCTTATGCCCGAAGGCATCGAACGAGATCTGACTGTTGAGCAAATGGCAGATGTGCTTGAGTTTCTAAAGTCGCGATAGAGTATTTTCCCGACCATTCATCTTCCGCATCCGCTTCCTGATTCGACGACACAGAGGTCGAACCGGAGTGACCTCGATCGATCAAAATTCGCCCGTTCCCCGCGCGCAGCGTGCGAACTTCGGCATGAATTGCCTCAATTCCAGAAACGTTTCTGATCGAATGACAAATCTGCACGACTGTGGAATATCCGCCTGGTGCTGATTTTAACGATGGTTCGATAACAAGGGACGATGTCGTCTGTTTCCAGGACGTTCGACGTCATCAAAGAGCTGCCCGTTTTGACGACGGCAGGAAGTTGACGGGCTTCGGTTGAACGATCACTGAAGCTTCCATCTCAGCTTCGACAGAGAATTCTGGATGATCGAATGGGCGCGATCATCGGCGTGGCGGGAGTTAAGCACCATCGGGCAACCCAAGTGGATGCTCGGAATCGAACAGTCTTGTCTTTGCTCGAATTCTGCAGGATGCGGGAACCGTTGGCGGAATTAGAAGTGCAGGATTCGAAAACAAGTCTCAGGGAAGGTCAGGAATCGGCGATGAATCAGAACACTTTCTTTGTACATTGCATTTCAATGCTGCGAACAAAGGCACTTGAGCTGAAACAATCCCGCACCAGAAACAGAAAATCGGGGCTGTCTCGGCTTGAAATCAGCGCCATCGATGCTCTCGAGGCTCGAGTACTGCTGACGAGTGATTTTGGTGACGCTCCCGCGAACTATCCTGTGACCCTGACCGAAGACGGAGCCCGACACACAGCCACAGGTCCGAAGCTTGGCCTGACAGTCGATTCCGAAGCCGACGGTGTGCACTCTGCGGAATCCGATGCCGATGGTTCGGAAGATGATGGAGTTGTTTTTGGTGTTGTCAATGCAGGCCGCCCTGATGCGGGCGTCGTTGTCAAAGTGCGAAATGCTGCGCTCGGCACGAAGCTGGACGCGTGGGTTGACTTCAATGCCGATGGTGACTGGAACGACACAGGAGAGCAGATCTTCGACAGTGTGACTGTCCTCAATAACACTGACCAGCGTTTGACTTTCAGCGTCCCCGATGATGCCATCCTTGGCACCACGTTCGCAAGATTTCGTATTAGTTCGGCCGGTGGGTTGTCGCCAACGGGCGACGCTCCCGATGGAGAAGTCGAAGATCACAAAGTCGCCATCGGGCTGGCTGCTCCAACCGTTCTTTCCCCTGCCGCATCAGCACTGGTGAACGTTACAGGAACACATCGAGTGACGTTTTCATGGACGTCCGTTCCACAGGCTGTGAATTACGAAATCTGGGTTCGCAGCCATAATTATCTGCCTCAGACTGAGTTTCATCGCACCACGGTGAACGACACGTCCTACACTCCCAACATGGATTTTGGCATCGGCAATTATTCCGTCTGGGTACGATCGCTCGGCAGTAACAATGCAGTCTCGTCGTGGTCGCCAGTTCGCCAGTTCTCGGTGGGCGCAAAAACCACAATCACGCCGATGACAAAGATGCAACCCACAGCGAGACCAACGGTGACGTGGGCTCCAGTACTCGGCGCCGAAAGTTACAAAGTGTGGATTTCGAATTTGTCCACTGGCAAAAGCCCGGTGATCCTTCAGGAAGGACTGACCCAGACCAGTTTCACTCCGTCATCGTCGCTGCCGATCGGCGTCTATCGCGTCTGGGTCGCAGCGATTTCGGGTTCAAAAACGGTTGGCTGGTCGCTCCCTGTCGATATTCAGATTGCTCCGGCCCCGATCTCTTCGCCAACGACTCCCACGTTGCTGACCAGTACGTATTCCTGGAGCAGCGTTCTGGGGGCGACGAGTTATGAGTTTCAGATGAAGAATGTCAAAACCGGAGCCATCGTACTTTCGAATTCGGTTGTGGGAACGTCCTGGACTCCCGGGACAGTGCTCTTCAGCGGAGAACAGTACCGATGGTGGGTTCGAGCGAAGAGCGCTCAAGGCGTTTATACCCTTTGGAGTGCCCCGACGACTTTTGTTGCCGGCGGCCAGACGACAGTGCTGACGCCTGCTGGCACATCCAACAACACGATGCCAAACTTCACCTGGCAGGCTGTGGAAGGTGCCGTTCGTTACGAATTCCTTCTGCATCGTGTAGATGTTGGGACAGCCATCATTAATAAAAAGGATGTGCTGACGAATTCGTTCACTCCCGCGGTGCCTCTTGCGAGCGGAACTTATCGCGTTTGGGTTCGAGCGGTCGCTGCTTCGGGTGTGATGTCCACGTGGAGTGTTCCGGTGACATTCACGATCACCAGGACGGATGCGACTCTGGAAGATCAGACAGAGATTCCTCAACTTCTGTTCGCATTGCTCGATTCGACATCCACAGCGTCTGAAGTGGCGATTTCTCGCGCTGCTGGAGATCGGCATGCTACGGCAGCGGAATCACAGCGAGCCGACCATCCTTCAGAGACCGAGGCCTCTATTCAGGCTGCTGCCTCTGTTGAGCCTTTGTCAATTCCGTTCGACACGAACTCATCGCAATGGCCGCAGGCCGTTGAATTAATCGACATGGCAATCTCGGCATGGATGGAACGACCTGTTGACACTGTCTGACGGGCGGTGAGGGTCGAAAATCACAGCTTTCCCGCGGTGCTGCCTCCAAACATCGCGCCTCGATGGACAAGGTGTGGACTGCGGCGAAAACCCCGCAGGCGTGCGAAAATATGCCGCAACACCGCATTTTCGAGAGCCTCGACGTGTCCCTGTCAGCAACGATTGGCGCTGGAAGAAGGGGCCGTTAAAATTCGGGGCTCGGTACCTTTCAGTCACAAGTCACATCAGAACACGGCATTTCCATGATTAAACTCGGTATTAACGGATTCGGACGCATTGGACGCATGGTGTTTCGCGCGGCCATCCAGAACTTTTCACAGGACATCGAAGTTGTAGGCATCAACGACCTGCTTGAGCCAGAATACCTGGCCTACATGCTGAAGTTTGACTCAGTCCACGGTCGCTTCAAAGGCGAAGTGTCCACAGAAGGCACCAACCTGATCGTTAATGGCAAGAAGATCCGACTGACTGCAGTAAAAGATCCTTCGACCCTGAAGTGGGACGAAGTCGGCGCAGACATTGTCGTGGAATCGACCGGCCTGTTCCTCGACGAAGCCACCGCCAAGGCACACCTCGCCGCTGGCGCGAAGAAGGTCATTTTGTCAGCACCGTCCAAGGACGACACTCCGATGTTCGTCTACGGCGTGAACCATCTGAGTTATGCTGGCCAGGCGATCATCAGCAACGCCAGTTGCACCACCAACTGCCTGGCTCCGCTTGCCAAGGTCATCAACGACTCATTCGGGATCAAGCGTGGTCTGATGACGACGGTTCACGCAGCGACGGCAACTCAGAAGACTGTCGACGGGCCTAGCTCCAAGGATTGGCGTGGTGGTCGTGGTATTCTGGAAAACATTATTCCTTCTTCCACTGGTGCCGCGAAGGCCGTTGGAAAGGTAATTCCAGAACTGAACAAGAAGCTGACCGGCATGGCATTCCGCGTGCCAACATCAGACGTTTCGGTTGTGGACCTGACTGTCGAATTGAACAAGTCTGCCACTTATGAAGAAATCTGTGCGGCCGTGAAGGCAGCTGCCGATGGCCCGATGAAGGGCGTTCTGGCCTATACAACGGAGAAGGTCGTCTCAACCGATTTCATTGGCGAAGTCTGCACGAGCGTGTTTGACGCCGAAGCGGGCATCGCACTCGACGGAACCTTCGTTAAGCTCGTCTCATGGTATGACAACGAGTGGGGTTACTCGAACAAGGTCCTCGAAATGGCTCGCGTGATCGCGAAGTAGTTTGACAAGGTTTATCGATTTGAATGCAACAGCCCTGTGGTGAAAGCTACAGGGCTGTTTTGCGTTTAAAGGATTCAAAAAATCGCGAATTGTGATTGAATGCAGTGCATCCAGAATCTCTTTCATAGGCCGCCGGAAACAAAATGTTGAGCCGTCTTCAGCGGATGATCCATCACGGCGTGTCTGCGGAGACGCTGAAAGTGCTGATGAGGCATGCTCTGGTTCCGGTGCCAAGCTCACTTTGGAGGAGGTCCTGCCGTTAATCTCATCGCGAATGCTCCCCAAAAAATGACTCGGACGGCAGCCTTCACCAGAGGGGCTCCCCCTGCGTGCGCTCCAAACCCTCCGAGGAAGACGAGGAGACGAGGAACAAGATTAACGTGACGATCACGAGGGAAATCAATGCGGCGGGCGGAGTGAGTAGCGCAGTGACTGTGGCATTGCGGCACGGACGGCAAACGTCCCAGCCGATGCAAATGCGGCTTGAACGAGCAGCGCTGTCGGAATCCAGACAGCCAAAGCCGCACCAATGACGCTGCACGGTATGCACTGGACCGCGAACGTGGTATGCTCGAGTCTCCGGTAAGGGGTCTCAACTGGACAGCTTGCCGCAGGAACAGATCGAATTCGCCGGACGACTATGTAAAGGGCAAGCTGGCTGTGCCAGAGGGCTTGTTACCGATTAAGCCGACGTGCTGAAACACTTCACGGTGTTTTGCCACGTCGGCTTTTTTGTTGCCTGTCACACCCGCGTAGCATCGCTGATCGAAGGAACATCGGCCCCTTCCGGACCAGGAAACTTTGTGACAATCAATCCGCCACTGATCAAACAAACTGTTGATGGACGTTCGCGTCGAGAGGGTGCGGATCCTGCCTGGACTGCGGCGTGGCAATCGCTATCGGTGGCCGAGGCCTTCGCGCAGCTGCAATCCGATGCCTCACTGGGTCTCACTCAAGCCGAAGCGTCCAGGAGGCTCGAGCAGTTTGGAGCCAATGCGCTAGCGGCCGCACACCAGCGCTCGACACTTTCCATCTTTCTGGCTCAATTCAAGAGCCTCCTCGTCGCCTTGCTGGTGGGGGCTATAGTGATCGCCTTTGCCTTGGGCGAGCACATCGAGGCTCTCGCAATTCTGATTGTCATCGTGCTCAATGCCGGCATCGGTTTTTTCACCGAATGGAAGGCCGAACAAGCGTTATCCGCCCTGCAAAAGCAGTCAGTGCGCGTCGCTCATGTGATCCGGGATGGCGTCGAGAGAGAGATTCCAGCGGCCGAGTTAGTGCCGGGCGATGTCATCGTGCTTGCTGCCGGGGCACGAGTCCCTGCCGATGGCCGGATCATCGAGAGCGCTCGCCTGCAAATCGAAGAAGCAGCGCTGACAGGTGAATCGCTCGCGGTGACCAAGTCTTCCGAACCGCTGGAGGAGAAGGATGTGGCACTCGGTGACCGCCTCAATATGGCGTTTCTCGGGACAACGATCACCGACGGGCGTGGACGCTTGCTTGTGACCGCCACCGGCGCGCAGTCGGAGATCGGCAAGATCGGGACTCTCATCGATGAGGCCACCACCCGCGCCACTCCACTCGAACAAAAGCTGGCCCGTCTGGGTCGATTGCTCATCGTGATCGTGTTGGCACTGTGCGCCGTGATCGTCGTGGCAGGCTGGCTTCGCGGCGTCACCGACATCTGGCACATGCTGGAGATCGGTCTCTCGCTGGCCATCGCTGCGGTTCCTGAGGGGTTGCCCGCCGTGACCACCATGACGCTGGCACTGGGGATGCAGCGCATGGCTCGCATGCGCGCGCTCGTGCGGCGGCTTCCGGCTGTTGAGACGCTCGGCGCGGTCACGGTCATTTGCACCGATAAGACCGGGACGCTGACCAAGAATGAGATGACTGTCTGCATCTATGCCTTGGACCAAATCCGCGTCGATGTCACCGGCGCGGGGTATGAGCCGGTCGGCAAGTTTCAGGTCGGCGATCAGCAATTGGAGCCGCTCACCGACGAACGACTCGCGTTGGCGCTGCGCGTCGGGGCCTTATGCAACGATGCCAAAGTTGATCGCAAGGACGGCGTCGATACGGTGCTGGGCGATCCGACCGAGGCGGCGTTGATCGTCGTGGCGGAGAAGGCCGGGATGAAACTCATCGTCATTTCCGACGAGTTCGCGCGCGTCAGCGAGGTGCCGTTCGACAGCGTCAGCAAACGGATGGTCACCGTCCATCGGACTCCACAAGGTGGGACGATTGCGTTCGTGAAAGGTTCGCCAGCGGCGATGCTCGCGGCCAGTACGGCTCTGGTTCGGGCCGCCGGAGTCACGCCGCTCACGCCGGAAGAACGCAAACTCTGGGAGCAGACGAACGAGGAGTTGGCTGGCGCAGCGCTGCGCGTGCTGGGCTTGGGCTATCGCGACTTGCCTGAGGGCTACGGCGAAGAAGATTTCGCCAGGGAGCTGATTTTCGTGGGGCTGGTCGGCATGATTGACCCGCTGCGCGACGAAGCCAAGTCCGCCATCTCCACTTGTCGCACGGCCGGGATTCGGACCGTAATGATTACCGGCGACCAACAGGCGACGGCCGCCGAGATCGCTCGGCAACTGGGCATCGACCGCGATCTGAAGGAGCGGCCGTTACGCACTGTCCACGGTCGCGAGTTGATCGACCTCGACGCCGCCGGCTGGAAACTGGCCGTTGCCGACACGGCCGTTTTCGCCCGCGTCTCGCCCCAACACAAACTGCAGATTGTCGAGGCGATGCAGCAACAGGGACAGGTTGTCGCGATGACGGGCGATGGCGTGAATGACGCGCCGGCTCTGAAGAAGGCGGATATCGGCATCGCGATGGGGATCAAGGGGACTGAGGTCGCCAAAGAGAACGCCGACATGGTCATCACCGATGATAACTTCGCAAGCATTGTCGGTGCCGTCGAGCAGGGGCGGATCATTTACGGAAACATTCTGCGGTTTCTGCATTACCTGCTGTCGTGCAATTTTTCAGAAATCATGACGGTGTTTCTGGCCCTCATGATCGGCTGGCCGCTGCCGCTGGTGGCGCTCCAGATTCTGTGGCTGAACCTGATCACCGACATCTTTCCCGCCTTTGCTCTCGCGCTGGAGCCGTCCGCGCCGGATGTGATGAAACGCCCGCCGCGCGACCCACAAGAGTCACTTCTCACGCCGAGTTTCGTCGGTCTGGTGGTCTGGCAAGGACTGCTACTGACCGGAGTCACGCTGCTCGCGTTCGGCATCGGCATGAACTGGCACGGGGCGGAAGGCGACGGCTTGCGCGCCGCGACCACAATGGCGTTCATGACGCTGGCGCTGGCACAAATCTTTCATGTGTTCAATGCACGCTCGCAGCGACGGTCGGCTTTCACCGACCGACTCTTTACGAACAGTTGGCTCTGGGCGGCCGTAGCGTTCTGCCTGATCCTCCAAGTTGTGGCAGTCTACATGCCGCTGTTGCAGAAGGTGCTCCATACGGCCCCGCCATCGATGGTCGATTGGGGCGTGATTGCGGGCTGTTCGTTGTTGCCCGTGGCCGTCGTGGAGTTGGTCAAGGTAATCCAGCGCTTCTCGTCCTCTTCAGGAAGGAAAGCTGCACAATGACAACCTCTCTCTCCGCCGATTTACTGCAACAAATGGATGCTTATGGGCGAGCCGCGAATTACCTGTCGGTCGGGCAAATCTATCTGCTCGACAACATGCTGTACATCACCGGCCCCGGTCACCGCAGACCGAGCCTCGTCGCCAATACGTACCTGGAAGGCAGCTACACTGAGATTTATCACGACATCTCGCAGGACGAAGCGGGAAAGCAGCGGCTGTTCAAGCAGTTTTCGTTTCTGGGCTATCCCTGGCTCATCCATCGGCTGACGTACCGTCGGACCAATCACGGTAACTGGCACGTCCGGGGCTACAAGGAAGAAGGCACGACGACCACTCCGTTTGACATGGTGGTCCTGAACGATCTCGACCGCTTCCGACTGGTCTCCGACGTGATCGACCCGCGTGCCGAGCCTGGGTGCACAGGCCGCCTATGCCAAACAGGCGGTCCGCGACAAATTGATCGAACACAAGCAGTACATCACCGAGCAGGGCGAGGACTTGCCGGAGATTCGCGACGGGAAATGGCAGGGGGCCTAGTGAGCTCATTCTGGGTCTCAACAGCGGCTCGTCGTCCCCGAAGTTTTCTGTCTTTCGTTGCGATCAGGGCGACGAGGTCGAACTGGCGCGATTGCGTCATGAAAACGAGCCATCCATACACAACGGAAACGATTCCGTGACGATGAGGCCCAATGGATTGGCGACACACTTGGCATTAAGAAAAAGGGAGACAGAAATGAATTACGTGAGTGGCATGGGATTAACCCTGTCTGTGATCGGTCTGCTTGGTCTCGGTGCTTCGGGACCGGGTTATCGTTTCGGATTGTGGGGGTACAAGACCGGAATCAGTTTGGTGAAATACGCCGGCTTCATCAGCGCCGCGGCCGTTGTTGTGTGCCTTGTCGGTTGGGCGCTCTGGCAATGGAAAGTGTTCTCACAAGGAATGACTCCCGCGATCATTGGCTTGGTCATCGGCGGTTGTGTACTCGGTCTGACACTGAAGTGGAAACACAACTTGGCGAGCGTCCCGTACATCCACGACATCACGACCGATACCGAAAATCCGCCGCTATTCATAGCGGTCCTGCCGCTGCGCGTCGGCGCTGAAAACTCAGCCCAGTACGGTGGGCCGGAACTCGCCCAGCAACAGAAGGACGGCTACCCGGATCTCAAACCAGGCTCGGTGAACAGTCCGCCCGATGTGGCATTTCCCAGAGCCTTGCAAGCCGCCAAGGACATGGGTTGGACGATCGTCGACTCTGAACTGAAGTCGCTGCGGATCGAGGCGACCGACACCACGTGGTGGTTTGGTTTCAAAGATGACGTCGTCGTGCGACTGAGTCCTTCCCCGACGGGGAGTCGCATCGATGTGCGCTCGGTCTCGCGCGTGGGTAAGAGTGATGTCGGCACCAATGCTCGTCGGATTAATGCGTATTTGGCGCGAGTGAAGTAGGGGCGATTCCATCCCTCGTTGTCCTGACAACCTGGAGGAACGCGTGGAATTTTTGCGTGCCACTGGCTCGACCAGTGTGATTTCTATTCGAAGCGGACTCCCAGCGTGTGAAGCCATTCTGGATTGAGGAGGAGCAAAGGAAGTGAGCAATGGTAACAGTTTAGTACCTCGGCCGTAGGTCATATCCCGTCGCGCGAGGTTAAGCATTGGGCGAGGGTTCCGGTGACGACGGCAAACTTTCTTCTTGCGGTCGTCGTTGTTGGCAGGAGCGTGACGATGGAATCGCGGAGCAGCGAACCGGCGCGAAGCACAGGGTGTGCTGGCTGTGGATGGAGAAAACAGCCGTCACGGAGGCCGCATGACGCGTTTTTCGCACGCGGGCCGCAGACAGCCGTTTGCCCGATCATCGATCGTGGCGGTTGAACTCGCTGCGGCTGGCGAGATGACCGGCTGGCTTTCAACTGTCATTATAGAGTTGTCGCAGGACTCGACCGGGCGGCTGAGTGAAGTATCGATAGTAGATGTCGCTCGGGCGGTGACCGTGTCGTTTTGCGGTCTCTGCGACGGTCATCAATCGCCCCATTCGCATGGCGCCCGCGTGACTGCGATGACCGAATGTGATTTTGCGAAGCAACACCAACGGACGCAACGCGCGTTCGGCCATGTTGTTGGTGGGCGGCACGCGAGCGTCGTCCAGAAACACGAGCCATTCATGCTGATGCCGCAGAATTCGCTTCTGCAGAGTCACAGCCTTTTCGTGAGTCACAGGAAAAGCGATCAACTGCTGCAAGCGTTCTCGCAGCCAGATCTTTTGTGTAGTCTGCTGAGCTTCAGTGAGTTCACCGTTCTG
>JANPHT010000076.1:0-7491 GCA_031424595.1 Planctomycetota bacterium | reverse complement strand
TTCTTCGTTCGAAGTTTGCGGGCCATCTTTTCCTTCACGCTCAGCCCCGCTGGAATGCGACCTGTCGGAGCCGGAGTGACTCGTTCGTGATGCTTCAACCGACCGGTGGCAATATACGCTTCATCAACTCGGTCGTGCTCTTCAAGCACTTCCACATTCGCTTCGCTGAAGTAACCCGCATCGGCTGTAAAGGCTTTGATGTTCTCGGTGACACCCGCCTGATTGATGTTGGAAATCGTCTGATCCAGCATCGGATGTACCTGACGAACATCATTCGCCTGATCGGTCACATCGGCGGCGACAATGATCTGATTCGCATTCACAACCGCCTGAGCATTGCCGCACTGATCCCAGCCTTTGCTCGACGTCTTCATGATCTTTGATTCAGGATCGGTGAAGTTCCGCTGGGCTTTGGGATCAGGCACTGCGTCCTGCGGATCAATCTTCGCAGGCGGCTTTCCTTCCGCTTCACGAATGGTGGCGTCAGCGGCCGCTTTATCACGAGCCTGTTGTTCCAGTGCGGCTTTGGCTTCACGGATTCTCAGCAGTCGGGATTCTCTGCGACTCAGTTCATCCGGAAGTTCATCACCTCGATAATCACGGCCAAGTTCTGCATCTTCCGCGTCGTCGGCCGCCTGCGCCTGCTTGAGCAGTTCATCAATTTCTGCCTGCAGACGTTTCTCTTCGGCCAGCATACGATCGTAGCTCATGGCCTTATGTCGAGATGCGTTGGCTTTGATCTTTGTGCCATCGAGCGCCAATCGACCGACCTTCAGAAGCCCAGATTGCCGACACAGGCGGAGGACTTCCACAAACAAATGCTGGAACTGTTCAAGATGCCGACGACGATATTCACTGATCGTGCGAAAGTCCGGAATGTTGTCACCCACGACGACTCGGAAGGCCACGTCCGTTTCGCATCGCGCCACGATCTTCCGTGATGAAAACACGCCAATGCAATACGAGTACAACAGCAGCACGAGCATCATTCGAGGATGGTACGGCGGCTTGCCGCCCTTCTCGCTGTCATACTTTTCCATGATCGGTGACAGATCCAGCTGCTCCGACACATCCATCAGGAAGTAAACCAAATGGCCATCCGGCAGCCAGTCCTGCGGCGAGGGCGGAAACAGCCAGCTCTGATCCGGATTCCATTCACGAAACGTTCGACTCATCCCTGACCTCAACTCAATATCGCTCAAAAACCTCTGAGGAAAGCTGCTGAACACAGAATGGAACAGCAGCAGCGGCGGTTTTTAGCGCATCGGCTCAATAATTTCCAGGTCGGACGAGGTATCGGGACAGACTCCTATAGCCAGATAGTCCTCGCAGTGGCCAAGAAAGATATCGACGGGAAGCGAACGCCGCTGAGTAATCAGTTCTTTGGTCAGACGGATTGCGTTCGCGGTCTCACCCCGACTATGCTCGACGTCGATCGCGTGGATGCGCTCACTGAGAAGTGCGTTCGTCGCCGCGATCCGATAGTGGTTGGCGATTGCGACTCCCACAGTGGATGTCAACGTGACAAGTGCGAGCCCAATCAACGCGGTCTTAGCTGCTGCTCGATGTCGACGAAACCACCTCGCACTTCGTGAAAAAACGCCTTCCTGAATGGCGGACACCGGCAAATCGTCGAGCCAGGCTTCCACATCCTGTTTCAATTCTTCAACGTGCGAATATCGATCCCCGATTTCCGATGCCATCGCACGCTGGCAGACTGCGTTCAGGGACTTGGTCACAGCAGAGTTCACGACTCGCGGTTCCGGCGCAGAGCCGGAAGTCACGTGTTTCACCAGTTGATCAAGAGTCAGCCCTTTGGGAACTGGCGATTTCCCAGTCAGTAGTTCGTAGAGAATTGCGCCGAGAGAATAGACATCGGAAGCCGGACAGAGCCGGTCCAGCTCGCCTCTTAATTGTTCTGGCGAAGCATAGGCTGGCGTGCCGACAAAGCTCCCTGCAAGAGTCTCCGAACCGGAGTGGCTTTCCCACGGAGAAACCGGCAGCTCACTGGGATCCATGGTATTCACAGAGTCCTGCTCACTCTGCTTCTCATACGGCTTTGCCAGACCCCAGTCGACCACGAGTGTCTCGCCATGTTTTCCGAGCATGACGTTACCGGGTTTTAGATCGCGATGCAGCACTCCACGAGCGTGCGCATATCCGATCGCATCGCAGACATCTAGCCTGAATTGCGCACCACGTCCCAACGAAAAAGCCTTCTCGTGCGTATAAGTAGTTGTGAAAGCATCACTTAACACGCACGGAAGGCAGATCGATGTCCGAGACACAGTGTACGGAACAGTTGCAGCTTTTTGAAGTGGGTCGGCAGCAGGTCACGATGACTTTTGACGGCGGAAGCATCGTCAGCGATGCCGGGCTGCTGCCAATTCGCGAACTTGATCAGAAGCTTGGCATCCTGGCTGAAGCGGCGCGGCGGTTGCCAGATCCAAGATCGGAAAGAGCCGTCACTCACACGGCTGAAGATATTCTGATTCAGCAGGTCTATCAGATTCTCGCCGGCTACCCGGACGGCAATGACGCTCAACTCCTGCGAGATGATCCACTGTTCAAAACGATCGTCGGAAAAGATCCGCGATGTGAAGACGAATCTCTCGCCAGCGGATCGACGATCAATCGGTTTCTCCACGCCTTCACTCGGCGCGAAGCGGAGAAGCCGATCGATGAACGCGAAGTTATTTTCGAAGTGCGACGCGCACAGGTTGAACGCATCAACGCGATCAATGATTTTCTGATTGATCTGTTTGTGCGGACTCGAAAGCAGCAACCCGCTCACATCATCATTGATCTCGATCCGACTGCAGATCCGACTCATGGCCAGCAGCAGTTGACCATGTTCAACGGCTTCTATGACCAGCATCAATATCTTCCGATGATGCTGTTCGAAGGCACGACCGGATTTCCGCTTGGAGCATGGCTGCGTCACGGAACAGCGCACGCGGGACTCGGCGCGGTCGAAATGATTCAGCGAATTGTGGAACGCCTGCGGCAACACTGGCCGGAGATCATGATTTTTGTTCGCGGCGACGCAGGTGTGGCGAGCCCGGAAATGTATGAGTACTGCGAATCGCACGGCATTCTGTACGCCTTCGGTTACAGCACGAATTCCACGTTAAAACACAGGGTTTCCGAGCTGGAGTTGGAAGACAACGCGCGGCTGCTGTGGTGGATGACGGGCTGCAAACCGTTTCAGTTGTTTCACACATTTGAGGACTATCAGGCACAGACGTGGTCTCGGATGCGGCGGATTGTCACGAAAGTCGAGATCACGCAACTGGGCGGCACAAATGTCCGCTTCGTGGTGACCAACATGAGTGGCCTTGCTGGCGGAATCTATCAGGGGTTCTATGTTCAGCGCGGTAATGTGCCCGAACGTCCGATCGGTGAACTCAAGAACGGTCTGCACATGGATCGCCTGAGTTCGCATCGCTTCCTGGCAAACGGTCACAAACTGATGACGCACATGCTGGCGTATGCTCTGTACGTTCTGTTTCGCGAAGCCAATGAGAAGACGCCGGAGGTGAATAAAATGGAAGTCGGCACGGCACGGCCCGAACTCGTCTGTTCAAAGTCGGTGCTCTGGTGCAGGCGACTCATCGACACATCTGGTTCAAAGTGGCGAGCCACTGGCCCGGGGCGACGCTGCTGATTCGCGCAGCGAAGGCTGTGGAATCCTACGTGAAGATGACTCTCGAACGCTGGCAAAGTCAAAATCTGTTTACTGCCCACGCTGAGTATGACGCTTGCGACCGATCCTGCATTGCCTTCGCTCCACTGCTGCTCAAATAGACGTCATGCGACGAACTCTCCGGAATCGGTTCGACCGGTGCCGTGTCTGACCGTCTGCGCGGATCCTTCGAAAATCGATCAAATTCCACTCCAAATCGGAGCCGCGAACTCACTTCGGCCGTTCAACTGATCGCCGACTCACGAATCAGGGAATCGAAAAAAAATCTCAGCCCAGCAGAGCGGCGTGGTGCGCAATGCAGGCTAGGAATCGACGCAACAACTGCCGCAGTGGTGCGCCGTCAAATGGTTCCCCGGTTTCCTTCAACGCCCTGTGGAACTCGCGAATCCGGGACTGCAGGTCTTCGCCTCTGATGAATCGCATCGCATAGTACGGTCGCCCATTTTGATCTGCTCCCAACGCATAAACCGGCACGATTCCAGGATGCTCCAATTGACCAGTGATTTCTGCTTCCTGAAGAAATCGGGATTGCAGAACACTGGATCCGGCTCGATCAGTACCCACATCGCTGCGAATCTGTTTGAGGGCTACCTCACGTCGCATCTGAGTGTCTTCAGCCACAAAGACAATACCCAGGCCTCCTTGCGCATGCTGTCTGATAATTCGAAAACGATCGTCCGGCCGATGCTGACGTGCAACCGCCTCTCCAGTCGACTTGCCAGGGATGAATGTCTTCTTATTCCATAAGATCGATCGCAGGTCTTCAGCAGCGACCGTCGCGGTTGCTAATGCGTCGAGCTGTTCAATGACTTCGTCGAGGCTGCTGATTGACGCCAGTGATTTCTCCGCATCATTGCCGTGGACGGAAACATGTCGTTCCACCATTCGCATCAACAGAGCGCAATCCTGTTCGGAAATGGCGTTTTGGCCGACAAGCAAGTAGTCAAGTCCCTTCGACCGGTCTATTAACCAGTCGCGAAATGCATTGAGTAATTCACTTTGCGAAATAAAGCCATTTTGAAAGGCCAGAAGCCCCAACAACAACTGCTCCTGTGTGCGTTCGACCGCCATTCGCTCTTTGCCCTATGTTGACGCAACGATGATCCAGAATCTTCAAGAGAAAGCGTCCTCGTTTTTCGCGGCAATTGCAAATCATGCATCCGGGCATAGGCATTGGCGAGATTCATAATGGGGTGACATGGTATAAGGAGAGGCTTAGCGAACCAGCGATCAACAAACAGAACCCGGCAAAAGTGCTTCATCTCATCATCTCTGTTCGTTCGGTTGCTCAATGCAAAGAAACAGCGAACCTCCAAGATGGATTCGTACGGGGAATTCACAACGTGCGACCTCGCCGGCGTCAATGATTCTATTTCCAACAATGGCGATCGCCCGATTGCGGCTGGTGTTTGTGATGGACACACCACTTGCGGAGTTTTGTCGAATTGAGAGTTGTGTGCGACTGATCGACGGATCGGGACTCGCGGCTACTACGAGCCGATATCCAGCCGTGGTTTGAATTCTTTCAAACGGCGGCGGATCGTCTGGATTCTGACGTCCCACCTCAAGAACGCCGTCAAGTTCAAGGGAGAGTTGCGGAGTGGATGTTCGGAATAGCTGAACTACAGGACGCGATATTGCGGCAGACGTCTCCAGCAACGCTGCGTCCAGTTCAGGGCGATAAACCAACCACTCCGCAAGAATGGAGTGGGAGGCCGGGTAATCGCCCCATCGGCTTCGCACGTGGTATTCCCAGCAGATCAGCTCAATGGCTTTGTCCGGGGGTATCGTCAGTTCGGGATGGATTAGATAATCGCGAGCAAAATACCTTTGAATCGCTCCCGGTGGGGACCTCCACCGGTGTTCCATATCAATCTGGCAAAGCTCTGAGAGAGCGGATTCGTCGCCGCATTGCTTCAACATTGCAACAAAGTGACTTAGTTCCGGGACGTCACCGCTGGACCAAGCATTCTCAAATTGATCCAGAGGGTGCAATTGTGCCGTCCGAAAAAGTCTTTGGATGAGTGAAGTGACAATTCGAGATACCCACCGCAAATCTCCTCGCTTGCTGGAAGGGATAGGGTATACGACGCTATTATAGCGATGCTCACAGGCCGAAATCAGTGTGCGACAGCCAGTTCGTAACGAAACAGTATCATCATTGGCCACTTCCAGGTTCCTAAACTTCGGGTAATTGAACATGACCATCGGAGAGAACGAAAAAGGAGACAGAACTCTTCTGTTGCACTGGAAAGCCGGAGAGCAGGATGCCGCGAGCGAATTTCACCGACGATACGTGGAGAAGCTGCTTTCGCTGATTCAAAGGAATATTGCGAGACGTTTTGCCTCCCGTGTGGACGCCGAAGATGTCGCCGATTCTGTATTGCGAACGTTTTTTGGGGCCGTTGCCGATGGGCGTCAGTTGGTTTCACCGAGCGACGATGTCTGGAAGCTGTTGCAGACGATCGCTTTGAATAAGGTTCGAAATCAGGTCAAATTCCACGATGCTCTGAAAAGAAGTGCGAGTCGCACGATTTCAGATCCCGACATGCTTGACATGCTGGGTGAGCCGACCGAACAGGAAGCGGTTGATGTTGGTGACTTGATTGAAAACACGATTCGAGCGCTGGATCCACCTGTTGCAAAAACTATGGAAATGCTGCTGGCTGGCAATTCTGTTGATGAAATCGCTGAGGCCCTGAAAGTCTCGACTCGCAGTGTGCGTCGCTATCGTGAGTTGATTGCGGACCACCTCGAGTCTGCAATCCTTGGCTGAAAAAATATAGTCAATGCTGCCTGATTAATCGCATGCAAGGCACTGTCTCTCGATTCCGATTAGGGACCGGACAGGTACATGCACAAGTGTTAAAGTTGTCGGAAGGTCCATCGCCTTTCATAGGTCGGCTTGAGACAGAAGAATCCGGATGGAATCGATGGCCGGACCTTCGACGACTTCACTGCTTTCCCCGGCACTGATCTTTTGCTGTCCATAGTGCACCTCTGTTCGGTTGCTGTTGCTGATCGGGTCCAGTAACCGCCTGCGGTATCCGAATCTCGCCGCCACACCGCGGGCAAGGCGCAATTCGCGGCTCGTGAGGACGATCGATATTCAAGATTGCCGAGCAGTGCGGGCATTTTGATTTCAATTTGGTAGACATGGGAAACACCTCCGTCCAATCGCTGTTGTACGCGGCCCGAGAAACTGAACAAGCCGATTTCGAAGGACAGATAAACTTTCCCCAGAGACATGGACACCAAAAATACTCTTTTGGCGGGATTCCAAAGACGCCAGTCAAGGAGCAGGCAGAGTTCGGATAATTTGACGACTATTCGCTCCATCACGTCGCTTTTCATTTCGAGAGGCGCGGAAAACACCACAGATTCAGTCCGACAATCAATTGCTGCTCATATAAAACACACAGCGACGAACCGGCTGTCGTCATTGGGATTCGCCACTTCTGCAGAAACCCTCTTGTTGGCGCATTCAACGCGATTGCGGCAGGGTAGCTTTGAAACTCGTAGGCGAATCCAATTCACGACCGAGATTATTTGAAACCAACGAAATCCAGATCGCGTATCGTAAGTCTGACTCATCGGAAACAGACGTTGAATACATACACCACTTTCAAGTCTACAAGATAGCCGGCCAACTCCCCCTAGGGAGACAGACCGACGCAAGTTAGCCCCCAGCCGTTCGACGCTCCGGTCACATCGACGAATGGCACTAGCTTAAGCGGAAACCGTTCCATGACGAGAGTTTAGGACGCTGTCGAAGCAACGCTATC
>JANPHT010000075.1:0-5914 GCA_031424595.1 Planctomycetota bacterium | reverse complement strand
CCGACAGTCAGCACTCCGGTGACCGCATGAATCTGGAATCGTCCGCCCGCGTTGTCATCGAGCGTGTACGTGATGGCGTTGGTGGTTGCGTCGGCGTCACTGGCTGAGACCGTAATCCCGGTCAGCGTGCCTTGCAGCGACAGTTCGGCAACGACGTTGGCCGTGGCGTTGATGTCTGCCAGCGGTGAAACATCAAACTCATCCACATCCACAAGACTGATATCGACCGACAGCGTCGAGAACGAACCATCATCACTGGCCGCACGAATGAGAATCGAGTGCGATGCAGCGGCCTCGCGATCGAGCAGCGATCCGTTCGCGACAGTCACGATGCCGGAGACGCTGTTGATCGCAAATCGTCCGCCCGCGCTGTTGTCCAGCGAGTAGGTGATCGTGTTCAGAGAGCCGTCGCTGTCGAAGGCCGTGGCGGTGTAACCGACCAGCGAACCGTTGGCAGCATTCTCCGCGACCGCGTTGACGGATGCGTTGCCATCGACAATGGGCGAGACGTTGAATTCATCGACGTCGGACAGCGTAATGACCAGCGTCAGAATCGACGACGATCCGTCAGTTGAAGTGGCTCGCAGTGTGATACTGTGCGACGTTGCGGCTTCATAGTTCAACAGCGTACCGTCAGCAACGGTGACGACGCCCGAGAAGGCATCGATTGCGAAACGCCCGCCCGCGTTGTCGTCGAGTGCATACACAATGGTGTTGGTGGTCGCATCAGCATCGTTGGCCGCCGCAGTGATTCCGACGACCGTGCCGTTCGCCGCGTTTTCGGCGACCGAATTGATCGTCGCGTTCGAATCGGTGACCGCACTGATGGCGAAATCATTCAGGTCGTTGATGGCGATTGTGAAGACAGTGTCGGCCGTCGAACCGTCAGCGGACGTCGCTCGGACAGTGATGGTACGACTTGCCCCGAGTGCTTCGCGATCCATCAGAGCTGCCGTGGTCACAATACCGGTGTTCGCATCGATGGCGAAGTTGCCGCCGTCGTTGTTGAACAGGCTGTACGTGACCGCGTTGGTTGTGGCATCCGCGTCGCTCGCAGAAGCCGTGATTCCAACGCCTGTGCCAATCACCGAATTCTCATCGACAGCATCCGCAGTGGGGTTCACATCGACTGGAGCAAGGACATTGAATTCATCCAGATCGATGATCGCGATCGAGAAGACCTGATCGGTGAACGAACCGTCTGCTGACGTGGCTCGAACTGTGATGCTGCGGCTCGCACCGAGGGTTTCGCGGTTCAAAACCGCTGCGGTCGTGACCACACCGGTGTTGCCGTCAATCGCAAAGTTGCCACCGTCGGAGTTCTGCAGGCTGTACGTGATCGTATTCGTCGTCGCGTCGGCATCGCTGGCCAAAGTCGTGATGCCGACAGTCGCGCCGATGGCTGAGTTCTCTGCCACCGTTTCAACAGCTCCGTCGGAATCGGTGATCGCCCCTGTATTGAATTCATCCAGATCGTTGATCGCAATTGAGAACACCTGATCGGTGAACGAACCGTCTGCTGACGTGGCTCGAACTGTGATGCTGCGGCTCGCACCCAGCGTCTCGCGATTCAAAGCCGCTGCGGTCGTGACGACGCCCGTGTTGCCGTCAATCGCAAAGTTGCCGCCGTCGGAGTTCTGCAGGCTGTAGGTGATCGTATTCGTTGTGGCGTCGGCATCACTCGCCAAAGCCGTGATGCCGACAGTTGTGCCGATGGCCACATTTTCATCGACCGCATCTGCGGCAGCGGCAGCGTCCGTCACAGCACCGACGTTGAATTCATCGATGTCGTTGACTGTCACGGCAATGGCCTGAGCGTCGGCCATTTGCCCGTCGCTCACCTGGATGACAACATTATAAACACTGTTAGCACCGACATCCGTCGGAATTTCCCGGTTCGGTGCCGTCACAAAGGACAGCACGCCGGTGGCGGAATTGACCGTGAACAAAGCAGCATCCGCACCGCCGACAATCGAATAGGTCAGAGTCTGCACTGGCACATCCGCGTCTGTCGCCGCCACAGTTGTAACGGCTGTGGAATTCTCAAAGATGCTGACCGCGGCAGAGAGTCCCCCCCCGTCACTGATGATATCCGGCGATGACGACGCCGTGTACTGCAGCGTGAATGCGTCATAGTCTTCGCCACCGGCGGAAAGTCCGAGGTCGCTGCCAGTCACGAGTCGCGATGCAATACCGGTTGAGGTTCCGGTTCCCGTCGCTGTCACCTGCAACTGGAATATGTTGTACGGGGTCGTGGAGTGACCGTTGCTCCCGACGGTATCATTTCCGTTGGTCGAAACTAACAGAGTGCCAGTCGTCAGCGTGACTCCGCCGAGACTAAGATTGCGGTCAACCAGATCCAGCGACCGGATCTGGTCATTAAAGCTGATCCCAGCGCTCTGGCCATCGATGAATTCTGTCAGACTGCCCGCTGTGGGCGATGTGCCCATGTCGGTTGGCCGAAACAGAGAAATATCCTTGTCGTAAGTGGCACTCGAAAGGACAATCAGGAAGTCGCCTGCGGTCAGCACCGTGCCGCCCACGGTCATCGTGGTCTCGACGAGAGCAAAGTCCCGTACCTTGTTGCCCGTATTGCCAGGATCCGTTAGCAGAATTGAAAAGCTCCCGGAGGAATAGTTGCCAGCTACCGTGGGGCGAAACAAGACGATTTGCTTGTCATTGACGGCGAGACCGCCGATCGTGTCGTTACTGGCGATACTAAAAAGAACATCTCCCGCGTTGACTGTCACGGCATTGGTCGTGCCGATCGTCACCGTGCGACGGACAAAGTGCAGACCGTTGACGTCACTGTTTCCGTCAGCGGTGAATGCGTCCGAGTCGAAGATCTGCGACAACGTGCCATTCGTTGTCCCGGAACCCAGCGTCAGGTTGGGATCACCCAGCCGTACCACCGTGCTGTTCTTCCAGGACTGCGACCCGGCTGTGGCGTTGTTGGATGTCGAGAACCAGAAGCCCGGATCTTCCGCATTGGTGATCCCGATACTCAGTGCCTGCGAATCGGAAAATGTTCCGTCGCTGACTTCGATGATCACATCATAGATACGATTCGCACCCACATCGGTCGGCGTTTCATAATCCGGAGGTGTCACAAAGGACAGGATCCCTGACGACGCGTCAATTGTGAACTTTGATGCATCGGCACCGCCCGTGATCGTATAGGTCAGCGTTTCGCCCGGCAGATCCGCGTCCGTAGCCGTCATCGTCAAAACATAGACTGAGTTTTCCACAACGCTGTGAGACCCCGTCACACCGCCGCCGTCGCTGGTGATCACCGGCGTTGCTTCATTCACCGGATTCACATTGATCGTGAAGACCTGATTCGACGAAGAACCATCAGCCGATGTGGCTCGGACCGTAATGTCGTATGACGCGGCCGCTTCGCGATCGATCGCCCCGGCGACAGTCACGATTCCAGTGTTCGCGTCGATCGCAAACCGTCCCCCGGCGTTATCGTCCAGACCGTAAGTTACGGTGCTCGTGGTCGTGTCCGCATCACTGGCTGAGGCCGTGATTCCCACGCTCGTCCCGTTGATCGCATTCTCAGTCACTTCATCAGCCGTCGCATCAACGTCCGTTTGCACGGTCACGTTGAATTCATCCATATCGTTGATGTCGATTGTGAATGAGGTATCCGCCGTCGAACCGTCAGCGGAGGTCGCTCGGACCGTGATGCCGTACGAAGCCGCCGCTTCACGATCGAGCAGAGTCCCATCGGCAACTGTGACGACGCCTGCTGCGCTGTTGATCGCAAAACGTCCGCCAGCATCATCAGTCAGCGAGTACGTAATGCCGTTCGTCGTGGCATCCGCATCGCTGGCCGAGGCGGTCACTCCCACAACCGTGCCATTCGTCGCGTTCTCGTTGACTGCATTTGTCGTGGCGTTGGTATCCGACGGCGTCGTGACGGCGAATTCATTCACGTCGCCGATCGAGATCGTAAAGACGCGAGTTGTCATCGACGTATCTGTCGAAGTCGCTCGTACAGTGATGTTATAAGTTCCTGCCGCCTCCCGATCGATAGCACCAGCGACGGTGACAACTCCTGTGACACTGTCGATGGCAAATCGCCCGCCGGCGTTCACGTCCAGCGAGTAAGAAACAGAATCCGTGCCGTCAGCGTCGGTTGCCAATGCCGTGATTCCAACGACGGTGCCATTGGCCGCGTTTTCCGCAACAAAGTCCGCAGCGACATTGGAATCAGCAATTGCGGTCACACCGGATTCGTTAACATCCGTGACAGAAATGCCACACGTCTGAGTCGCCGACGATCCATCCGCGCTGGTGGCTCGGACGGTAATGCTGTGGCTTGTCGCCGTTTCGTAATCCAACGATGCTGCGACTGTCACAACACCCGTGCTGCTGTTGATTGCAAAGAGTCCTCCGGCATCAGAATCGAGCGAATAGAGAATTGCGTTCGTGGTAGCGTCCGCGTCTGTCGCGCTGGCCGTGATACCTACCAATGTGCCGAGGATGGCATTCTCAGCAACGACATTACCGGCCGCATTCACGTCAGCTGGAGTGGTGACGGCAAATTCATTGACGTCATTGATGGCGATGGTGAACACGGAGTCTGCAGTGGAAGCATCTGCCGATGTGGCTCGAATGGTAATATTGTGAGACGCAGCAGCCTCTCGATTGAGCAGCGTACCATCCGCAACGGTGATGACGCCCGTTGCGCCGTTGATGGCGAACCGTCCGCCCGCATCGTCCGTCAGTGAGAACGTGACGACGTTGGTCGTGGCATCACTGTCTGATGCCGATGCCGTGATTCCCACCACGGCCCCATTGGCCGCGTTTTCGTTGACGGAGTCGCTGGCACCGTTCGCGTCTGCTGGAGCGGTCACCGCAAACTCATTCACGTCGGTCACCGTTACGCTGATGGCCTGCGTGTCTGTCAGTGAACCATCGGAAACCCGCACGATGACTTCGTAGATTCCGTTGGAATCGGCGTCGGTCGTTGCTTCCGCGTTTCGCCCTGAGAGAAAACTCAGAACGCCCGTGCTGCTGTTGACAGTAAACAGGCTTGCATCGGCACCGCCGGAAATTGAATACGTCAGAGTCTGGCTTGGAAGGTCGCTGTCAGTGGCCGTAGTCGTCGTGACTGCTGTCGTGTTTTCAGCAATGCTGATCGACGCTGTCGCGCCACCGCCGTCACTAGTGATAATCGGCGCATTGTCGTTGACTGGCGTGACCGTGATGTTAAACGTTCCCGTTGTGGCTGTTCCAACTCCATCGTCAACGCTGAACGAAAAGCCGTCGCTGCTGGTCTCACTGCCGTTGTGATCATACGTGAGCAAACCCGCGTTGATGTCCGCCTGTGTGAAGGTTCCGCTGAGCACCAGTGCCGTGCCGTTAACACGCAGGGTTCCGTTCGAAGTGGCTGACGTGACGGTATAGACGAGTTGTCCGGCTGTATTGTCGATGTCAGTAGTGAGCAGCATCGCGCTGGAAATTGTGTTGCCCGTCGAGTTTTCCGCAACGGTCATCCCGGAATTCGTCGTCAGCGATTGTTCATTGTTGACAGCCGTGCCCGTGAAGGATTTGGTGCCAGTGGCCGACAGACTTCCGTCGCTGACACTGGTGGCAATGATAAAATTGCTGTTGAAGTTGAGCGTCGGTGTGAACGTCAGGGCTGCCAGCAACGTGTTGACGTCGGCCATCGCTCCGCTGGCCGACCAGACACCAGTGCCGGCATCGTACGTGGATGTCACGGCGCCCGACGTGCCCGTATTCAAACTCCCGGCGGCTGTGTTCGACAGCGTCAGAGTCGCGGTGACGGTGGCACTGTCGATATCGCTGACGACAATGTCAATTAGGTTGAGGGCCGTGTCTTCGGTGTAGGTCTCAGCGGCGCTAAGATTAGTCGCAGTCGGGGCGTCGTTGACAGCGGTGC
>JANPHT010000074.1:0-15672 GCA_031424595.1 Planctomycetota bacterium | reverse complement strand
ATGCTCGATGACATCCGCGACTCATTCAGAACCACGTGTTTGTTCGTGGCGCTCGGACATCGTGAGGGTGGTGGTTTTGTGATCGCTCCTCAGGCTAAAATCGATGATGGCTGGTTTGACTGCCTGCATGTGAGCGACCTGAGTGTCGTATCGATTCTTCGATCTCTGCCCGGCCTGATTCGGGGCGTGATCCCGGTGCATCCGGGCATCCGAAGTTTTCGGTGTCGTACGATGACTCTGGAGTCGGACGCGCCGCTGGTCGTGCATCTCGACGGAGAACCATTCATCCAGCCGGACGATGAGCAGCCTCGAATCACAGTCCGCCTGATACCGCAGGCGATCAACGTATGCTGTCGATTACCCGTTCGCCGCGAACGTTCTTAACCTTGGCTGCGGGCCGGGCCTGGTGACGGTCCGCCGGGCACGAGCCTATCCGCAAAGAAAATCCGCTTCCCGGGCCATTCGAAGACATCCCGGTCAAAGACTATGCCGCGTTGCTGATATCGTCGCCGTTCAGATAGGGATAGAACAATCGACCGATCTCGTCGCTCAATCGCCAGATGTACTCCATTCGGAATGTGTCGTAACTGACGTCAGAAGCGGATCGCGGAACCTGCAGAGGGAAGAGACTGTTGATTTCGCGTGAGAAGATTCTTTTCCCATCACCGTCGGTCTCCATTTCGTAAACGCTGACAATGGCATCACAGCGGCCTCGAAACAGAGTATTGCTGTCACGCTCGTAAAGCGAGAAAGCACTGACGTCGATGTACACGACGTAATTGACATCGAACTCGGCACCGATCTCCACTGCCGTATCCCAGTCCGGGTTGTCTTTCAGCCACGTCTGGATCTCAGGATAGGCGATCACATCAATCTTCTTGGACTTCAACTGATTCGTCACTCGATTTGCAATGATGTGATCGATGCTGTCGAACTGATACTTCAGTTCGTCGGAGGCATAACAAACGACTGCGACGCGAATATCTCTGTCGGTCATGCATTTGTCGGTTTCTTTTTCGAACAATGGTTCAATCTGCGGCGGCCCGCCGATCAGGTAGCCCAGCAACAGGAAGTAATTGCAACCGGGAATTGTGATAAGCATCAGCGCGATCAGAAACAACTTTGTCAGAATTGTTCCGCGGGTAAGCAGGGCGGATCTTCGGGACACTGGTGTCAGGAGTTGACGGCCGGTCAGAGAGAGCATGAAAAATCTTCCGGAGGGAGACAGAATGGAAGTCGACAAATGAAAAGGAAGTGACAGTGCTATTGAGATCAAAACAAAGGCTTTATGGTCTGGTGCTGCCCACGATTTTCTAGGCGCTGTTTCAGAAAGCGACCGATTACTAGTGCACAGTTTCGCTGGCACGATGGTCGTAAAGGAACTGGGTCAGACTAATGGCAGTTCGATCAAGAAATCCTTCAGTAAAAAGCTGTTCAGACTTGTTTTCGCGAGGAACTGGATAGGCCGGAAATGTCACGTCGAAAGTTCGCTCAAAGGCCACGTTTGTAGATTTGATGTCCTTTCCTGCCGCTTCAACAATCGTCACTTTTCCGTCCGTCTTTCCTTGAAGCAGGTTGGGGCTGTCTTCGACCTGACAGCTAAAAGTGTCGATTTCGATGTGCATAATGAAGTCGGCATCAAACTCGTCAGCCAACTCGGAAAAGTCACCCCACTCGCCGTGGTCATCAAACCATGTGGCCACATCATCGGAAGAGATCACCTTCACTTTTCGAGTGTCAAGATGTCGAGTCATGCGATCCACAATATCAATCTGGATTGAAGGATATTTCGCCAGAATTCCATGAGGGGCTGAGCAGATAATCAGCAGCGACTTTTCACCTTTGGTAAGGTCGACACCCGTCGCTCCGCGAAACTGAGATTTCACTTTGGGGTCACCGAACAACATTTTCCCAGCCATGACGCCGAGCGAGCACCCAGGGACAACGGCCAGAGTTAACATGGTGATGAACAGCAGCGACATCCAACGACGATTTGTCGCAGTCGATGTAAGAAAGTAGTGTCGCAAGGCTAATCACTCCATTGAACAGCGACGCAGCCAGCTTCATGCCAGCCGAAAAAACCAAATCACCAGAGACAACAACAGCCATCCTGCAGAGCCATAAAGAAACGTTGTTCCGGGAGATTCAATCCCTATCCATCGTCCCTTCACACTCACCATTACTGACCACGGAAGCAAGCCAACACAACCGAGCGCCAACACTAAACCTGCCGGATTCGCCTGATACGATCGACTCCATGCACCTCGTACAAACCAGCAGAAGCTGGTTGTCATCCCGCAATGCGGACAGCTGATTCCGACAAGCCGGCGAAATGTACACTCTGGCAGCCCTAGCTGCTGGTGAGTTCCGAATCCCTGCGGACTTGGTGTCAACCAGATTGCAATTCCCATCACCGCCAGAATTCCAGAAGCGGCCAGCATCATCAGTACTCGCTCATTCGGAGTCAAAGTGAGGCCTGTTTTTTGGAACAGACTCCGTCTTGAAGAAGTAGCGAAATCCTGTGACATGCGAGGGGTATCAGTGTGAGAAGTTTTCAACAAGAGCCATCCTGACGTGGTTCCGGGGTCAGGTCTGCACTTCCAGCATTTATTGCCAGGGAAATCAACAATCGGCCACCAAGAGATGCTGATTCTGCCGAAGCTCGGCCAACTTTGCGCATGTTCTTTGACGTGTGTCGTCCGGAATTTCAGGATTCACTGATGCAAGCCGTCGATGGTCGGCCGTGGTTTTCGGTGGTTTGCCGAGGCGGAACGCATCAGAACGTGGGTGTCAGTTCTTTGGATCAAACTGCCATCCGAGGTTCAGTACAGCAGAAACGACGATCTCTCCGTGAACCAGGTTCCCGTATCAACGGTGATGGCTCGTTGCACCGGACTGCTGCTGCAAACGACATCGCGAAGTGTCGAACTGCCACTGATGATGTCGATCGGCAGAAGTGTGTTTTCGTATTCGTAGGGTGGCGAATTGAACAAGAATAATCCGTCGTAGTACTGTTGACACAGCGACAAGAGATTGACCGTCATCTCATAAGATCGGAAGACGGTTCGATCCAGTACGTGGATTGAGACTCCACCGCAGCTCCGGCCAGCCCACTTCTCAAACGACGGCGTAAATCGAATGGGTAAGAACCGCACTCCATCCAGTTGCAGTTCCTGCATCGCGCGGCAAAGCTCTGCTGGCCGAATAAAAGGTGCCCCAACCACCTCAAACGGAACAGTTGTGCCGCGACCTTCCGACAAGTTTGTTCCTTCGAGCAAGACTTGTCCTGGGTAGACAAACGCCGTTTGCACTGACTGCATATTTGGCGATGGGGGCACCCAGTTTCGGCCAGTGCCTTCGAAGTCCAGATGCCGACCCCAACCCTCCATCGGGACGACTGTCAGGTTTGCCTTGATGTCGTGTGTCGAGTTGAAGAGTCGCGCGAGTTCTCCCATCGTCATGCCATGCCGCATCGGGATCGCCGCTTCTCCGACAAAACTCCGAGTCAGCAAATCCAACACGGGGCCTTCAACGATCTCTCCGCCGATGGGATTCGGGCGATCAAGGACGACAACCGCAATTCCTCGCGCAACGCATTCCTGAAGGCAATAGAGCATCGTCCAGATAAACGTATAAACGCGAGTTCCCACATCCTGAAGATCGATGACGATGCAATCCAGCCCCGCCAGCATTTCATCCGTAGGGCGACGCGTGAAACTGTAAAGACTGTAGACAGGAACGTCGAGTCCTTCATGCCATCCATGCGCAGTCTCAATCATGTTCGCCTGCTGCTCACACCACAACCCATGCTGAGGCGTCAGAATGGCCTTCAATTGCCCGGGAAACACGCTCGCCAGAACATCACACGACAGCCGAATATCGTGATCCACTGACGCGCGGTTCATGACGAGTCCGAAACGACAACCGTTCAGCACATGGCGATAATCTTCAGCAAGCCGTTCGAGTCCAATCTTCACGGTGACTTAACCTCTGCCCTCATCGCGATTCGTGTCTGCCCTTGGAGATCGGCATCTGTAACGGAATTTTGGGGATTCGAGCCTCGCTGCTCTCGGTGATTTTTAACGAATGTTGCCACAGAAGATTTTGCATTACTAAAAGAAGATCGCTTTAAAGTGCCCTGCGATGAACGTTGTTCAATTCCCGCGAACATCAATGCAGATAACTTCCTTGTCATCGCGAACAAATAGGTAACCGTTTGACAGTGAAGGTGCCTGACGAGTCGTCTCCATGATCGTGGCGCGACCCAGTTCATTGAATACTTTCGGCGATGCTTCGACAATGACAACTTCGCCATTCATCGTCGTCAGAAAGAGTTTCCCATCGGCCAGAATAAGGTTGCTCTTTCCAAAACGAGCCTTCTGCCACATCGTCTTTCGATCTTTGAGACGGATGCAAACGAGGTTGGTAATTGGTCCCGCGCTGCCGCTGTTGTCGAGACCATATAGGTGATCGTCATGGATAACCGGAGTTTGCCATTCGGCTCGCAACTGACTGTCCTTGCCCAATGAGGACCAGACTTCCTTGACAGCAAACGATTTGTCCGTCGCTGCAATCTGAAGCAAAACGGAACCATGATTCTCGCCTGCCGAAATCAGGACATGATCGTCATCCACCTGAACCGGGCAGGCGGTGTTACAGTCGTATTCCGTTGGAAATGGAAAGTGCCACAGGACCGAACCGGCTTCCGAATCAATTCCAAAGGCACCGGCACCAGTCAGCGTCACAATCTGATTCTTCCCGGCTAACTCCATCATCAACGGAGACGCGTAGCCAGCCTTGCCAGTCGCAGATTTCCAGACCAGCTTGCCGGATTGAACGTCGAATGCCGCCACGGCGGACGTTTCACTTCCTGTATGGACGACAACCAGCTTTTCAATCACCAGAGGAGAGCAAGACATTCCGTATTCCGAGGCCATGCCCTTCAGTACTTTCGGCACATTCGCCGTCCAGAGTTCCTTTCCGTCTTTTGCACGGAAAGCCGCAAGTACGCCTTCACCAGTGAATGCAAAGATTGTCCCGTCTGAAACCGTCGGCGTCGCTCGGGGACCATTTCCCATAGCGTTCTCATAAGCGGCAGCGAATGGAGTCCGCCAGAGTTCTTCCCCATCAACAGTATTCAGGGCAACAATGAAAACTTCCCGATCATTCTGAAACAGCGTATAGGCGCGACCGTCGTTCACCGCGACACTCGACATGCTCACACCAAGCGGCGTTCGCCAGATAATCTGTGGTCCCGTCGCTGGCCATTCGCTCACAAGCCCTGTCTCGATCGAAACGCCATTGCGATGGGTCCCAAGGAATTGAGACCAATCGTCGGCGAATCCTGTCGGCACCAGGATGCCAGTCACGCATAGGAATACCACTGACATCCGAACGTTAACTGTCATTGTAATCTCCTTAAAACACTCAAAAGCTCGCGCCAGGGTGTCAGCCCTCCGCACAAAACGTTTTCCGCATTCCCTGAGTCCGGATGGAGCTTGAACAAGTTTCAAAGACTGACAGTAAGAGACCAAGACCGTTTGGACCTCGCTTCTGCCGCGTCACGTCGGAACCCCATGCCGTGAAGCACGCTCTACCAGCCCAACACGTGAGCAAAAATCAGGGGGGCCACGATCGTTGCATCAGACTCCACGATGAATTTTGGTGTATCCACGCCCAGCTTGCCCCACGTGATTTTCTCATTGGGGACCGCGCCCGAATAGCTTCCGTAGCTTGTTGTCGAATCACTGATCTGACAAAAGTAACCCCACAGCGGCACCGTGTCGCGCTGCAGATCCTGGTGCAGCATCGGGACCACGCAAATTGGGAAGTCACCTGCAATACCTCCGCCGATTTGAAACATCCCGATCGAATTTTTCATGCTGGTTTCGGTATAGAACTCGGCGAGCCACGTCATATATTCAATACCCGTGCGAACCGTATGCACATTCTTAACGTCGCCACGAATGACGGCGGCCGCATACATATTGCCCAGCGTCGCGTCTTCCCATCCCGGCACAATGATCGGAAGGTTTTTCTCGGCTGCGGCCAGCATCCAGGAGTCCTTAGGGTCGATCTGATAGAATTCACGGTATTTGCCACTGAGCAGAACTTGATAGAAGAATTCATGTGGGAAGAATCGCTTGCCCGCCTGATCGGCCGCTGTCCAGACTTCCAGCATTGCCTTTTCCATGCGACGCATTGCTTCGCCTTCGGGAATGCAGGTATCCGTAACACGATTCATGTGACGATCCAGCAGATCCTGCTCGTCCTGCGGCGACAGCTGGCGATAATGCGGTACTCGTTCGTAGTAATCATGAGCCACCAGGTTGAAGACGTCTTCTTCCAGATTCGCTCCGGTGCAGGAAATGAGATGGACCTTGTCCTGACGAATCATCTCAGCCAGAGACAAACCCAGCTCCGCAGTGCTCATCGCACCAGCGAGAGTGATCATCATCTTGCCACCGGAGGCCAGATGCTGATGATAGCCCTTCGCCGCATCGATCAGAGCGGCCGCATTAAAGTGGCGATAATGGTGATTGATAAATCGAGTGATAGAGCCGTCAGCTTGCTGAGAATGCGCCATTGCAGAAATTTCGTTTTCCAGAGTCATGAAAGTCGGACAGAGACTCGCTTGGCGGTGCTGAACACAGGAGCCGTCTCAGGGAAGTCCGCAGCAAGCCACAGGGAGTCGGGGAATGTTACCGGACGCAAGCCTCAGTTCCACGTCTCTGGAAGCCTGCCGTTGAAATTGCCCCTGAAATGGCAATGTCGGTCAGAAAACAGGATCCAGCGGAATTGGGCTCGCCGGTTGGAGAGAATGGGACTGGCTCCGATCGAAGTGCAAATCGCAGAATGAGTTACCGTGTCGACGATCGGTGCCTGTCCCATTTGCGACGATCCGGCCCCGACGTGTCTTCGAGGGATCACGTTTTTGCGTTTCGGCAGTGTTTCCCAGAATCCCTCGCTGATGCTTCGGGTTGTGATAAACCCTGTTTTTTCGCGACCTTGCCCTACCTTGATACGCAAATCCGGCAACTTCAAAACGTGCGCCTGGCCCGGCGTGATGAACCGTGAATTCGCGATGAGTGTCGGGGATTTTTGAGCGAAGAGTTTTCGACGATACCGGTTTTTCCGAGGGAATTTGTCCCGACCGTCGAAAACTGGGACTCCCGCGACGCATCGCCTTGCGAACCCAACTCCGTTCGATTAGTTTTCCCCTCCCACAGAACGGCCCCTGAAACGTGGACTTCGTTTCAGGATGTCGTGTCTGTGAAATACCAAGTACCCGCCGGAGTGGCGGAATGGCAGACGCGCTGGATTCAAAATCCAGTTAGAGTAACATCTAGTGCGGGTTCGACCCCCGCCTCCGGTACTTGAACAGAACGTAGACTACCGAAGTCTTCCGGAGAACCCCGTAAAACATTGAATTTTGCGGGGTTCTTTGCTTTGGTCGGTTTGTTGGTTTTGGTTACTTCGGGTGCGTTGTGTGCCACCTGGTGTGCCACCGCTGGCAGTTCATCAGGATTCTGGAGCCCTGCTTCAGATTCAGCCGCCGCCTTGATCTCCGCAGCTTTGGCTTTCGCGTTGAACTGGTCAAAATGGTGGTCATCAACTTGGGCGTAGTTGTCGTTCTGGACTTTCACAGAATGCCCGATCCATCGGGCGACAACGTGGGCGGGGTTCCCAGCGTCGAGCCAATCGGTTTCACATGATGCCCGCAGGTTCTGAATCAGCTTTGGCCAAACGGTCAGGCCAGCCGCTTCGATGATCTTCTCAAACGGTTTGGCAAGGTTCACATTGGATTCAGTGAATCGAGTGACTACCCGCTGAGTGCCCTCCGGGGCTTCGTCAAATGCCTTTTCCAGCCAGGGCAGGATATCGCCAATCGGAACGAATCGACTTCCCTTGCCCTCATGGTGGGCAGTTTTTGGAATCGTGACCAGCATTCGGCCTTGATCCCATAGGACGTGTTCCCAGCGTAGTTGGAAGATTTCCATCTTCCGCAGCCCCGCGAATCGCCAGAGTGCAAAAATCAGCTTCCACTGAGTGTCAGGGCAGGCGTCAATGATCTTCAGGGCGTTCGCCCTGGTCAGAAAGAAGTCCCGCGAACGGTCGAGAACCAAAGAAGCCTTTTGAAACTCAAACGGGTTTTCATCCACCAGCTTGCGACGTTTCGCCGCGTTTAGAAACATTTTGGCAACACTGATGTGCGTCCGCTTGCCGTTCTCGCCCAGCGTTTTTGCGTCCAGCCATCGGCGGAACTTCACCGCATCATCGTGTGAGATATCCCGCAGATTTCTATTCCCGAAGAACTCATCGAGAACCTGTTGAGCCTGCTTCCATTTCTTCAGGGTGTTCTTGGCCGCTGGTCTGCCATCAGACGTTTTGCCGTCTGCCATATATTCGGCCATGAATTCCCGCAGCCCCGAAGAACTTCGAGTCTCAACCAGTCCCACGGATGCCAGTTTGTTGTGCAGAGTCTGACCAAGGCCAGCCAGCCAGAGTGATGTTTTGCGGTCCGGTGAACCGCTGGAACATTTCGCCCCGTTCAGATCGTCCACGTATCGGCCGATTTCTTCAGCTCTGGCTTTGTTCATCTTTGGGATGCCAGCCAGTCGAATCGTTTTTCGTGTCCCGTTCGAATCGACGAACAGAACGCGCCAACCTTTGGCGTCTTTGTTTACGCTTGC
This sequence comes from Planctomycetota bacterium, assembly GCA_031424595.1. Classification (GTDB taxonomy): domain Bacteria; phylum Planctomycetota; class Planctomycetia; order Planctomycetales; family Planctomycetaceae; genus SXXK01. The sequence goes on along the minus strand of JANPHT010000074.1, from coordinate 6,979 downwards.
CATTGTGCCACCTGTCTTTTGGTGATCGGTCTTAAAAATGATGTGCGGGAAATCTGGTAAGACTTCCAAACTTGTCAGCCGCTAAGCCTATCCCGCAAACCCAGGATATCCGCAGCCGCCTGTCGATGTCCAGTCCGGCCCTGAATCTCAATTCCACTCCGCCACGTCTCGCCCTGGATGTCTAAGGAACATTGCTCCAAGGCAAACAAACGTCAGCCAATCGCCGTTGGCCATGCGAATACACCATCGGAACCCGTCGTCGGCTTCGTGGAAGATCCGCAGCAGTTCGTCAGAATTCATCATTGCCGCCCCGATATGCATGAAATGTGCAGCAGCAGCCGTGCTTTCTGCTCTAAGAAATCACTGTCGATGTCGGGGTTCTGTTGAACGAGATATTCCCGGGCATCATCGAGATTCTTGATCTGATCAACGTGGGTAATCGGTTCGCTGTCGATTGGCAGGGAGTTATCGGCAACCGCTGGTTTTCCGAGTGCTCTGGTTAGCAGCAAGTTTGCCGCCTGAATGTCGCCAGCTTTGGCGAGTTCAACCAGCTTCGCGACGATCGCTCTGATGTCGTCTTCACTCACTGCCGTAACGAACAACTGCCGCAACCGCTGTGCATGTCGTGCCGTTGGATTGCCACGGGCAAACGAATTGCCAGGAGCAAAACGCCCGTTCTCGCTTCGGCCGTTCACGTCCGTTGGTTCGGTGTCTGTCGCCTGAATCATGGTTCCACCTTTTTTCTAAAACGATGTTGTTTATTGCCTCAAAAAAACCTTAGAGACACATTTCTACCGCAGCGAACCCTGCGGGCTCCCTCCGCCGGATGCCGGGAGTACCTTTTGATTCAGAACACCAATGTTTTCGATGTGCCTTGCATTGCTTCAGCATCAAAAACACCAGCGTTTTCAATCGTTTTTGATCTGAAAAACTGCGGGGCGTCTCGTTGCCACCCCGCAGCCCGCAGGCGTCATTCAGGGAACAACGCCGCGAATTCTTTTGGCGGATCGGTCTTCAGGATCGACCACAATTCACCGCCCTTCCGAAGCTCGCCGGACAATGCTTTCAGGCATCCATCAGGATCGTTGCTGGAATACAAGCTGCTGAACAATTGGCAGTCATCAATCCGGACCATGCCACAAGCTCGCCGCTGGATGTGCAACCCGCACCGGACGAACACCGCGTTATGTTGCTCACGTCGAATCTCTTCAGGATCAATTAAAGCCACGCCTGCATGATTTCGCCAAGCGTTAGTAACAAACTCGATGCCGCCAGGCAGCAGTAACAGTTCTTCAATGAACGTGAACGTCGATGGATCTTTCAACCATGCCCGGTCACTCTGAAAAATGTGAGCCGCCTCGTGAATCAAAACGCCGTGCTGCTGGTTTCGCGTTAGCTCAAACCAATCCTCAGACACAATGACTGCAGCCCCACGGCCACGCCACCAACCGCTGGCTTCAAGTGTGGGCCGAAGAATCAAATCCTGATCACGCCCCGTCCAGGCGAGTGCCCCGCGGTCAATGTGCCCCTCAGGAATCTCCCTGGCCGATCGCAGGTAGAGTTGAACGCCATCGAGTTCAGGCACGATGTGACGAATCCACTCAACCCACGAATCAGACCAGTGAACGCCAATCATTGTACCGATTCCTGCAGGCGTCGAATTTCCTTGTCGATTTCCGCAACCCGACGTTCGTTCGAAGTGTACCGAACACCCCTGCCACCCGGCGAACCGTGCGTTAATTCGCGAGTTACCCCCATATCCTCGCTGATCGCGTCACGCTCATTCATCAAGGCGCGGACTGCCAGTGCATGTTGCAACTCAACCGCCTTGACTTCGGCGGGTTTGGTTCGGTGCAGATCCGCACCTGCAGAATTCGCAGCGTCGATTTTCCGTGCGACGATTCCCAACTGTCTCGACAACTCCGCCGCTTCGATTCGCTGGCGAGTGCGAATGGCCATAACTTCAGCATCGGCCGCGAGCACCAACTTCTTTTGTGCCGCCTCAATCGCATTGGATGCCGCCTGCAGCTCAGGAAGTTCATCAACCTGGCTTTGCCATTGCTCGCGATCCTGACGCAACCTGACGGCCTTCTGCAGATCCTCAGGCGTTCGGTTCAACTTCTGTAGAATCGCGTCGATTTCATCAACGTCGGTCAAAGTCTCATTGGCGACCCGCTGAACCAGCTCCTGCCAATCCATTGCAGACCGCTGAACAGATTCGCGTCGCTTCGAAAACAACTTTTCCAAAATCGTACTCATCAGAATTACCTTTCAAACTTCATCACAAAATCAGCCACGCCAACATGACGCGGCCTTTAATCTCACCGCGTTGAAATCGTCGGCATGAATGGTTTGCCGTCCACGTCGCGACACGCCACGCCGCTGCATCGTGTGCATCGTGTGCATCGGAACGCAACAAATTCCCGTGTTGAAAACTGATCGCTCTGCAGCGTCCTTGCCCCGCATTTCGGGCACTTCGGGGTTACTGGTGTCTGGACTGGGATTCGTTTTTCCATTGGTCTTCATCCTTTCAAAATGGTTTTCACTTCGGACGTCGAAGCGGAATCGTTGAAACCTGCGATTGTTCTCTGTGATTCTGAACGGCCGCCGTCAGGCGTTTGGCCGTTCAGTTCTGGGTAGCGATAGACAGAAAGGGTGTTCCGCAGAATAAGGAATAGCCTCTTCTGGATATCCTTTATGGATAGTGTGACGTGTACGTCACCGGGATTCGGGGCTGTACGTCACATGTGCATGTGACGTGGGCGTCACGTGTTGTTCAGTGTTTGTTCAGTGCCTTCACTCGATACCACGAAAGCCCCTGATTCAGTCCGCCTTGATGCAACGTCTGAACCAGTCCGCGTCGTTCGAGTTCGTTGATTGCCCTTGAGACACTTTCGCGACTTAACCCGCAGCGTTCTGCGATGTAGGTTTGTGCCGACTTCGAGACGCCTTTCCGTTCGTCTCGAAACAGCGTCAGCCAGACGGCCGTTTGTGCCGGCGTTAAATCTCTCATAGTCACGTCGATAAACTGGTTCAATTCGTTCCATCGGTTTCCGTCTCGCTTCGGTGTTTTCTTGTGGGGTGTTTTGGGTTCTGGTTTTGCCACGTCATCGCGAACAACTCGCAACGGGGGCGGATCATTCAACCGGCGTTTCGGTGCCGTCATTTTTGCCACCAGCTTTCCGCCTGGCTGGCAACGTCATCAATGAACGTCCCTGAGAACCGCTGAACGCTGCCGTTGAACTCGAGGGCGATATCCCGGCATTCCCCGTTCCGGCTTTTCAAGTGCTTCAGGGTTCGTTCTGAAGACTCTTTCCCGGTCGTCATGATGTAGGCGTCATCCAGCCCGAATTCGATTTCGCTGGAATCCCGGAAAGCCGCCATCGTCAGCGTTTCCGCGTCATAGCCTGAACGGCCCTGAGAGTTCTTTTGCCGGGATAATGCCGACACGACGAACACGCAGGAACCTGAATCTGCAAACCTGCGAATCAGACTCATGGACTGATCGAGCCCGCCCCGTCTGTCATCCACCGAAGCGGAACTTTGAAACCGCTGGAGATAGTCCAGAACCAGAATTTGTGGTTCCAGTTCGTCGGCCGCATGTGCCACGTTGTCGAATGTGAACGGCCCGCGCACAAAACCCAATCGGCAGATGATCGCTTCGAGTTGTTCGAACCCAGCGTTCAGGCGTTCTCTGTGTTCATTCTGGAACTTCCGATCCTGAATGATGTTCAGATCAATCCCGGAAAGCCTGCTCAACTGCCGATCCATCAAAACGCCTGGTGCCATTTCGACGTTGGCCACAAGAACCCGCAGTTCATCCGATAGCCGCAAACCGTCCGTCATCAACTGCATGACAAAGGCAGTTTTGCCGCTGCCTGGTCCGCCTCCTAAGCCAGTCACGCGACCTGGCCCCGCCTGAATCGCTTTCAATGGACTGGCTTCGTCAGCCAGTGCCCAGCGAATCGGGGGCTTCCCTGAAAGAAGTTCCCGTTTCCAGTTGGAAAAGAGTTCATCGCCGCGAATCAGGTTCTTCATGATCGGCCCCCGTGCTTCAGTCCGCAGGCAATCTGCCGCTGAACTTCTGAAGGCGTCAAACCTGAATTCAGTCCGCAGGGCGTCAGCAGTGCAAACGCCAGTTCTTCAACCGATCCGAATTCCGCCAGGTTCGCTGCCGATGAAAACAACTCACGGTGACGATCGCCCACGAAAGAGCCTTCAACAAAAACGGCCCGCGTTGTGGGGTTCAGCTTTGCAGCCCCGTTTGCCGAACGTCGTTCGGTCGATGCCTCGTTTCCATCGTCCACCAGCTTGACGACTTCACGCCAACACTCAGCCGCTTCGGAGTTTTCGCCCACTGATTCCGGAATCCAGCCTTCGCGGGGTTCCGCTGCAATCTCGAAAATCGCCTCAGGCTTCAGATTCAGAAGTTCGTCGTATCTCAACTGAACTTTGAACCGCCCCGTCTTTCTGTGCTTCGAGTTTGGAGCCCTCAGCAAGTTCACCCGAGCATACACGCCGCTGTCGATTTTCACGTCCGCATTGATTGCCAGCGTTTCAGCGAATCGCCTGGCGTATTCGTGGAACGATGCCGCTGGCTTACCGTCCCACAATGAACTTGGCAGAAGAACGTGAAAGCCCTTTGACCCCGAATAGAAAAACATCAGATCGTCGGCTTCCAGCTTGAACCGATCCACCAGCCACGCTGCAAGGCGTCTGGCTTGCGTCAGGGCTTCGAGGATGTCGCCTTCAACGTCGATATCGAACACAAGCCATTGAATCCACGTCGGCCCCGTATAACCTGCTGTGCTGCCTGTCGTCGCAAGATGTGTCCGGAACTCATCTGAGAACACGAAGTGAGACAGATAGCATTCGCCCGCAGTCATCGCGCGGGGATCGGCTTCAACGTGCGCCCTGAATGCTGATTGCCAAACAGTTTCTTTGCGTTCAGCTTCCCTGCCCAGTGCTCTAAATCCGAAGCGGAATTCGTTTGTGTTCATCGTCCGCCCTCGCTTTCCGGGGCGAACGGATCAACGGCCGGCGTTAATGATTTGGAACCAATTGGTTCCACGCTGCCGGCCGGCGTTGTTGTCGCATCGTCCGGCGCGAATGGATCGGCTTCCGGGGTGATCTTTTCCAGAACTTTGAACGCCAGAACGCTGTTCCGTTCAATCCCTGAATCATCGGCCTGCAGTCCCACCTGAACCTGCAGCCTCAACCATTTTGGAATCGGCTGTTTCAGTTGTTCCCGCGGGTTCGTTATGCCCAGCTTTTCAAGATCCCGTTTGGCGATTGTGCGGGATGCCGGCGTCAGCCAGATATCGAACCAGACTTTCCGGCCTGCATGGTCGCCCGTTTCCACTTCGAGTGTGAGTTTGTACGAGGGCGTTCCTTTCTTGCTGGTCGTCAGTTCGGCTTTTTTCCAGATGCAAACATATCGCCCCGCAGGCAACGGGGTGCCGTAATCATCGGCCGACTGAACTGAATCCCAATCGTCAAAAATGTTATCGAAGTTCCCGCCGCCGCCGTTTACAATGCCGCTGAACTTTCCGTTCATGGTTTTTGTCTTTCTTGAACTGAAGGTGAATTGCCGTCGTCCCTGCGAAGTTCGGACGGCTTGAAAATGAACTCAGAAGCCCGCAGGCGTTCCCACGTTTGCGGGCTTCGCTCGTTTAGAGAACCGCTTCGGTGTCTTGCCACAGTTTGCAGACGGGTTCGGCTGGTTCAGACTTCCACGCGGGTTCCCCGCAAGCCTGTTTGATCTCATCCACCGAACACCCGAAGTGGCCCGCGATTCGATCCCAGGGCACATTGAAGCCCCGGGCGTTCTTTGCGTCTGCGATGTCATCGGCTGAGAAGTAGCGTTTGGTCATGCTGCCACCTCATCGGCTTCTGCATACGCCGCCATCTCCCGGAGATTCGCCAGAAGTTTGTCAGTCAGGCCTGGGGGGTTCTTCTTGCTGCGAACCCCTTCAATGAAGTAATGCAGGACGCCGCACCATTTGGGTGTCATGTCAAGGGCGATGGATTCACCTGGCTTTGCGTTCTTCCAGGCCAATTGTTCCGCAGCCGCTTTGCGTTCACGTTCCGGTCGATGCCGTTCGTCGGCACGTTCAGCCAGCTTCCAAAGTGCATCCGTTGCAGCGTTGTACTTTTGCGTTGCCTTCCGGCCCTGAATCGCGTTCAGAATTTCGTCGATGGTCATTCGGCACCGCCTTCCGAGCCGCCGCCGAGACTGGCGAGCAATTCCTCCCGCCGCCATCGTGGGGATCGGTCGCCCAGGTAAACCGGCTTTGCAATCCGGCCTTTCTGCGTCAGCAGTTCAATCTGCCGCTGGCTGCATTGCAGCAGTTCAGCCGCCTGTTTCTTCGTGAGAAGTTCAGGCAGTGCTTGTGATGTCGTCGCCATCGTTTCGCCCTTTTCATAATTGTTTGCGTCAGTCGTTCCCCTTGCGGGACTGAGTGCATTCAACCACGAAAAAACGCCCTGCAAAGAGCATGTCTCTGCAGGGCGTTTCGAAGGTGACTAAAGGTGACTAAAGGTTACTGCCAAAGTGACTTGTACGTTTTCGAGTACAGCAGCTTTTTCAAACTGGCGGCAATCTCTGGAATGCCTTGTTCCGCCGCAATTTCACGGCAGAACGCCGCAATGTTTCCTTTTGCTTTGGTGTCCGAACGAAGGCGGATAATTGCATCCCGTGCATATTCTTCCCGTGGCCATTTTTCTTTGGGAGGTGACAACGGGTGACTGGCTGTTTTTGGGGTTTCCGCTGGCATTGTTCTGGAAACGATGCTTTCGAGTAATGCCCGCCCCTGCCGAGTAATTTCGAAACCATGAAGCAAACCCGCTTCCCCGTACCAGTCGATGAATCCGATTTCTCGCAACTCATGGACGTTCCTTTTGCGGGCTTCGCTAGTCAGCAGTTCTATCGCGGGAATTCTTCCTCCAGCTCCATTGATCTGCTTTAGTATCTCGATGT
>JANPHT010000073.1:0-3632 GCA_031424595.1 Planctomycetota bacterium | reverse complement strand
GCGACACTCAGCCCGACAGACGGCGTGAATTCATGTCAAACTGGTTCGGTCCGCACGCCGAGCGCTGGATCAGGACGTCCGAGGAAACACCGGAATGATCTCTCATCATCGAATCGACACACAAAGCTGCAGCGTCGCCTGCTAACACATATTAAACACGACAGACTCAAGGGTACCAACATGAAAAGACATCAAAAACTTGTTGCAGCGGTCGCTGTTATGATCCCGCTGACCATCTTCTTTGCTTTACCGAAGCGAAACTATGCGCAGCAGGCCGATGAACCAGCGAAGCCATTCAAGGCGCCCGTTCGGCAGGGACCTGAATTGCTTGTTCCGGGCGAGCACGGGATTGGCGGATTTATAGCCGATTTGGAATTTACGGACCTTGCTGACAAGCAACATCGCCTCAGTGAGTTTTCCGGGAAGCGGGCGGTCGTGATCGCCATGACCAGCACCAGTTGTCCTATCAGCAAAAAGTATCTGCCGACTCTTGCTGAACTGGCAAATTCCTTCGCAGCAAACGGCGTGCAGTTCATTTTGGTCAATCCGAGATCTGTGGATAAACTCAGCGACATGCAGGCCGCCCGGCAGACGTTGGGTGAAAACGTCGTTTACGTGTTCGATAAAGACGGGAGTTTTGCAGCGGCGGCAGGTGCCGTCACAACAACGGATGTCCTCGTGCTGGATTCCGCACGGACCGTTGTCTACCACGGAGCGATTGATGATCAGTATGGCTTCGGCTATGCAATTGACGCACCTCGCGAAACATTTCTGACGAATGCCCTTGCCGCACTGCTCGAAGACCGCCCGGTGTCCGTAACGGCCACGGCTGCCCCTGGATGCGCACTGGACCTTAAGACTCCAACCGGGCAATCCGTTGATGTCACCTATCACCAGCAGATCTCACGACTGGTTCAGCGACACTGCGTCGAATGCCATCGTGAAGGCGGTGTTGGTCCGTTTGCTCTCGATTCGTTCGAAGACGTTGTTGCTCACGCGCCCATGATTCGGCAGGTTGTGGAAGGTGGCGTCATGCCTCCCTGGTTTGCCGCTCCCGAGAAGCAAGGCCATGTCAGCCCGTGGGCCAATGATCGTTCGCTCGCCGCTGCAGAGAAACGGCAATTGCTGACCTGGCTGGAGAGCGACCATCCGGCGGGTGATCCGAAAGATGCGCCAATGCCTCGCACGTTTGCCGGGGAATGGACAATTGGCCTGCCAGATCTGATTGTCCAGCTGCCGAAGCCTGTCTCGATCAAGGCGCAGGGCACGATGCCGTATCAATTCGTGACGGCGGAAACCACCCTGACCGAAGACCGCTGGGTGCAGGCTTATGAAATCGTGCCGACAGACCGCAGCGTCGTGCATCATGTGATCGTCAATGTGCATGCGAAGGGGGCAGGTAGGATTCGTGATCGCGAGGAAGGAATTGGTGGATACTGGGCAGCGTATGTGCCCGGCAATACGCTCCAGATCTATCCGCCCGGTTTCGCCAGAAAGCTGAAAGCCGGATCAACGGTCAGTTTTCAGATTCACTACACGCCCAACGGAAAAGCCACACAGGACCAAATGCGGATGGGGCTGATCTTTGCCAAAGAACCGCCAAAATACGTCGTGGAGACCCTCGCGCTGGCGGATCGGGATCTCAACATTCCGCCGGGCGAAGCCAACCATATCGAATCCACTTCCCGCCGCCTTCCGCGAGATATTAATGTTCTGGCTTACATGGCTCATATGCACGTGCGAGGCAAGTCGTTTCAGTATCAGTTGACGACCGCAGACGGAAAGACGGAAACGCTGCTCGATATCCCGCATTACGATTTCAACTGGCAGTTGCGGTACGACTACGCACAGCCACGAGTCATCCCGGCAGGATCAACAGTGAAAGTGACGGCCGCTTTTGATAACAGCACCAACAATCCTGCCAACCCGGATCCGACAAAAGCTGTTAACTGGGGACCTCAGACGTTCAACGAAATGCTGATCGGCTACGTGGAGACCTATCGTCCGCTGAGTGAATCGAATGAATCTGCGGAGCCAGGCTCGGAAGGAAATTCGAACGGACCTGTGATCGGAGTGATCTTTAAGCAAATGGATCGCAATGACGATGGCAAAGTCCAGGAAGACGAAATACCCGAGGCTCGCAGGCAGAATCTGATGCGACTGGACACCAACAAAGATGGAGCCATTTCGCTGGAGGAAGCAGAGCGATTGAGTCGCATCAGAAATCGTCCGTGATCAACCAGTTAATGGGAAAAGGAAACGTCCATGAATCTGCACATCATTCCGCTGTTTGCAGTACTCGCGGCGACATGCTTCGGCTCCGTGATTGCTGACGATCCCTCGTACGATCCTCTGTCGATCGCCACACCGCGAAAGGCGGAAACGGTTGATAGCGTCGTCAAGGACACACAGCGAAACCGGGAAATTCCGCTGCGAGTCTGCTTGCCGGTTGAAAAAACTCCGGCTCCGGTGGTGCTCTTCAGTCATGGACTGGGAGGCTCGCGGGAAGGGAATCCATATCTCGGTCGGCACTGGTCGGCTCGCGGTTATGTCGTCGTTTTCCTGCAACATGCCGGCAGCGACGAAGCGGTCTGGAAAGACGTTCCGATGCTGCAGCGAATGTCCAAATTGAAGCAGGCGGCGAGCCTTCAGAATACGATACTCCGACTGAAGGATATTCCTGTAGTCATTGACCAGTTGGAGCGATGGAACCAGTCCAGCGATTCGCCTCTGATGGGACGGATGGACTTGCAACGGATCGGCATGTCCGGACATTCGTTTGGCGCGGTCACGACTCAGGGAGTCAGCGGCCAGCGGACACCTCGCGGCGACGCGACGTTTACCGACAAACGGATCAAAGCGGCGATTGCCATGAGCCCCAACAGCCCCAAAAGCGGAGGAGATCCCAAACAATTGTTTGGCGGCGTGACGATTCCCTGGCTCCTGATGACGGGCACAAAAGATACAGCGGCCGTCGGCGACGCAACCGTGGAATCGCGGCTGGCTGTTTATCCGGCTTTGCCCGCAGGCGGCAAGTACGAACTTGTGTTTGAAGGTGGTGAACACGAGGCGTTCAGCGATCATGATCTGCCTGCCACCAAATCGAAGCGGAATCCCAACCACCATCGAGCGATCCTTGCGATCAGCACCGCGTTCTGGGACGCCTGGCTGCGTGACGACAAAGCGGCCCGAACGTGGCTGGATGGGACGAGCCCGTCATCGGTGCTGGAAAAGAAAGATCGATGGCAGCACAAATAGCTCGGCAACAATCTCAGTAAAGGCCGGATCCTCGGAGAAAAGTGACTGCACGAGCAGCAGGCATTCGATGGATTTATCTTGTGTCATCACGCCCTGCGCCACAATTTCACCGTTGCGGCATTTCCGTCCGATGGTGAGCGAGTTCATGACAGTGACCATCACGGTCAATTTCGACATCGAGCCGCGCGCTGACCACGCACCGTATTCTGCGACGGTCATGGGGCCGATTGATCTTCGCCAGAGAATCTATTCTATCCAGCAAGGCCTCTGACCACGGGAGTTTCCGCCAACTCGATTCGTGATCGTGATTCACGCGGAAAGTCCTGCTAATCCGGCCTCAGGCCTCATAAAAGCCGTCAGGACGAATCCTGACG
>JANPHT010000072.1:0-3119 GCA_031424595.1 Planctomycetota bacterium | reverse complement strand
CGATCAGATCAGCCGTATTGACTTCCACCGTGACGTCACGAGACGACTCTTTGTCCAGAGTCAATACAAACTGAAACGTTCCACTTTCTGTCACGATCACATCACTGACGCTGATCGAGGCTGAGTCGTTGTTCTCAATGGATGCGGTCGCCCGAGCATTCGCAATGGCAACTCGGAGGGCATCCGTGTTTCCGTCAAAGCGCGCATCTGAAATCTCCAGTGCAAACTGCTCGTCAGTTTCAACGATGGCATCGTCCGTCACAGTCACGGTGACAATCTGTGTCTGGTTGACTCCGCCATTCGCGGCAAACGTCACGGTCTGACCTGCGATCGCCGTGTAATCCGTGCCCGCCAACGCCCCGGCGATCAAATCCGCCGTATTGACTACCACCGTAACGTCACGAGACGACTCTTTGTCCAGAGTTAATACAAACTCAAACGTCCCACTCTCTGTCACGATCACGTCGCCCACGGAAATCGAGGCTGCGTCGTTGTTCTTAATCGTTGCGATCGCCTGAGCATCCGCAATGGCAACTCGGAGGGCGTCCGTTTTTCCTTTAAATCGAGCATCGGAGAGTTCCAGTGCAAATTGTTCGTCAGTTTCAACGATGGCATCGTCCGTCACAGTCACGGTGACAATCTGTGTCTGATTGACTCCGCCATTCGCGGCAAACGTCACCGTCCGACCTGCGATCGCTGTGTAATCCGTGCCAGCCCGCGCCCCGGCGATCAGATCGGCCGTATTGACTTTCACCGTGACATCACGCGACGACTCTTTGTCCAATGTCAATACAAATTGAAACGTTCCACTCTCTGCCACGATGACATCACTGACGGAAATCGAGGCAAGATCATTATTCAGGATGTTCACTTCGGCCGACGGTTGGATCGTTCCGGCCTTTCCATTGGATGTGAAGTTCGACAATGACAGACTGAGCGTTTCATCCTGCTCCACAATTTCGTCACCCAGAATCTCGACATCCAGAGTTCTGGTCGTTTCTCCTGCGGAAAAACTTACAGTGATTGTTTGCGCGACAAAGTCTAATCCCGCGGTTGCTGTGTCGTTTTTGATCGCTGCCACGGTGACATCAACACTTCCGGAAATCGCTGTATCCCCGGAACGTCTCAAAGTCACCGTCTGAAAGGTGGAACCAACATCGGCTTCGGTCGTATTCACAGTGGCCAAATCGAAATTGTACACACTGCCACGAGAATTGTTGTTAATCATCGCGAAGGCCGACCTATTCGTCGGTGCAAATGACGGGCTCTGCATCACACCGAGGCTACTGGCAGGCAGCACTGTGCCACTGACGTTGACCTGATCGTACTCAACCCCGGCAGTGGACCCGTCAATCTCAATTTCCAATGCGGCGCCGCTGACCAGACTGAAGTCGCCTGTATTCAGAATTCCCGGACTCTGCTCCGGTGCCACGCGCGCTCCGGAAACGGTCGAAACAGCGCCGACGATCGAACCTGTGCCGCCCAGGACAGCATCGACGCCGACGTTGACATGAGCCGCAGTCACAGTCCCAGAAACTCGAAAAATGCCCGCAGTGATCGTGATGTCGCCATTTCCGGCGTTCAATGACTGTGCCTCGACCGCATCCACCTCTGACAGAAACTGGTTTCCGTTGTTGGACGTCTCTGTCTGCAGGTGATCTGTGTTCAACAGCACGGCCTGAGTCGACGATCCGATCGCTCCCATCGAGACCAGGGAAATGTCAGCGGCCGTGATGGCAACGTCAGCACCCGCAGCAACAGACTCGATGTTGCCTGAGGAAATGATGACAGCGCTGATTGATTGACTTCCAGCGGCCAGATCGACGTCCGAATCGATATTGAGAGTGACGTCTCCGGACGCACTGAATTTCAGGCTTCCCAAAAAAATATTGTTGTCCGAATCATCACCCAGAACAATATCATCGCTTGTCAGATCGGACATCCCCGTGACGGTGAGATCCGTGTCCAGCTCATCTGAAATTGATCCGCTGGCTTCAAGATACAGTGAATTGGCGGAATTGATTCCGGACAGATTCATGTCGCCATCTTCGATGATCGACACATCTCCGGCTGAGACAAAGGTGATGGATCCAAACTCTGTCGCATCGAGCGAATCATCACCCAGTGTAATCTCGGCCCCGACAATCTGTGCATGGGCCCCCACTGTGATAGAGGCTCCATTCACATCCGTGATGGAACCGTCTGCGGTGAGTGTCAGCGAATCCGATAAATCGAGACTCACGATTTCAAGATCGCTGGCGTCTGTAAGCTCAAGACTATCCGCTTGCACATCAATCTGGTCAAAATCGTTGGCAGCATTGTCGAAAACAACTGCCCCGCCACCACGGATTAGCAATTGCGAAAGTGTCAAACCGCCACCGGAGCCGGTAATACTCGACAACGGGCTCACCGACGCATCAATCTGCAGGCCGTTGACTGAGGCAATCGATAAGTCGACCGTCAGCAGTTTCTGATCGGGTGACAACATGAACGGCGTGGTCAGTCCGGAAGAGTCCCATTGACCGTCCAGCAGCGTCAATTGCAACTCGTTCGCTGTGGAATCTAATTCGATATTAAGTGAATCGCCTGCATCGAACCCGTCCGCAGACAGTAAATCGCCCACAAGCGCAAAGCTGGCGTCGGGCAATCGTCGGTCTTCCAGTCGCACGACATTGAGCCGGCGTTGGCGAATGCGTTGCTGCCGCTTCATCCATTCGGCGATCTTCAGACGCAGTTGATTCAGGGTGTCGTGTAGACTCATGAACGCATCCATGGAACTTTTGAGATGACAAATTCAACGGCTTTGACAGCCGGGGAGGGTTGATTGTTTGGGTATTTACCCACCGAATGCAAGCGGGAAGAGAGGCTTACGCGTGGTCTTAAGGGCAACTGCCGTTCCTTGACCGTTTTTCAAGGCGAACGACAGGTTTAGACACTTGCCAGATAAGAACCGGTTTTGCCTGTTACGACGGCAAAACCGGTCGTTTCTGACAATATCAGGTTTAGTTGTGCAGGGAACCGATTCATAACCCGGGTGTTTCAACCGCCCGTCGGAAAAAAGGAGTTTCCAATGTTTGCTGAATTTTCCTGCAAACCAGTACACTTCGACCAGCTTTTTT
>JANPHT010000071.1:0-1033 GCA_031424595.1 Planctomycetota bacterium | reverse complement strand
GCCGGACGTCCGCCGATCGATTCAATGTTGCGACGTTCCCAACCCGTCAGACACTGAAATCCGTCATGCGCCCCGGAACATCCAACAACGGACCGAACAACAACCAGTCGATCCATAATCGCGGCGAGTTTTGGAAAACATTCGCCAATTTGAATTCCTGGAACCGCAGTCTCGATGGGGCTGAACTCACCACGAATTTCGCTCGGAGCCTCCGTCTTAATATCCCACATATCCTGATGAGGCGGACCGCCACCCAGAAAAATATTGATAATGGACTTCTTTGATCCACCCGATGTCCCTGCCGCTGCCTCAGCCCGCATCAGGTTGGCGAGATTGACACCTCCCACGGTGCCCATTGAAAAGCCGCCTATCTTCAGAAACCCACGACGGGAAACACCGTCGCAATACTTCGTTTGCTGTCCAAGGATTGTCAGCATGGGAAATCTCCGGCAGAGATGAGGTGGGAACCGGACCGTCACTCGGCCGCACTGCATGCGATCGAATGACAACTATGAGGAGGGACTAGTTTGACATCGACACAACGAACCACCAGGAATTGAATGATTTTTCGCCCCAATACAATAAGAGTGCGCTTTAAAATCAGCCAAGTCCAGCCCCGGTTTGGGGCTTTAACCGGATTCAGGTTAAAGGTACAGCTGCCTCCCGTCAAGAAACGTTGCCTTTCAAGTGTTCTGCGGAAGTGGCCAGGAACCGGAAAATTCCGCTGAACTTGTTTCCGAACGCAAACCGATTATCATGTGTCCGTGAATTCTGCCCGCTGGCGACAATTGGGCGATTCAGGAGAGATGGCAGAGTGGCCGAATGCGCATCATTGCTAATGATGTGACTCCAGAAATGGGGTCCGAGGGTTCGAATCCCTCTCTCTCCGCTCTTATATTTGCACTTGCCGCAAGTGCTGATGTTGAAGGTGTTTCCGCTCATACGTAGACTAGACGATATGAGTTTGTGAAACATTTTGTGAAAGCGGGGCCGCTTCGGCGGCCCCGCTTGGAGCTTCAACATCATGGCACGC
>JANPHT010000070.1:0-4353 GCA_031424595.1 Planctomycetota bacterium | reverse complement strand
TTCGTCCTCTGGAATTACGTCGTCCGACGCTTCGTCCGAGCCCAGTTCACCGGGACCAAACGGTGTGCGTTTTCCGTAGCCGAACTCGCAGATGCTGAGCAGAGTTCGATCCGGATCTGCAACGACCATACCGACGACGATTTCGTCCTTCTTCAGATTGATGCCCTTCACGCCGCGAGTCGCACGGCCCAATGGGCGAGCGTCTTCGTGGTTGAAGCGGATCGCCATGCCACCTGATGTTGACAGAACGAGGTCGTTATCACCTTCGACGATTCGCACATCGACCAGCGCATCACCTTCGTCGAGACGGATCGCGATAATGCCGCCTTTTTGCGGCCGACCGTACGCGGACAATGCTGTCTTCTTGATGATTCCCTGACGAGTGGCGATGACCAGATACTTGTCATCCGGGAAATAGCGAACGTTGAAGCAGTTTGCGATGCCTTCACCTTCCTCCAGAGTCATCAGGTTTGCGAGAGCTCGGCCTTTGCCGGTACGAGCCTGCAGCGGAAGATCGTAGACTTTGATCCAGTGAACCTTGCCCTTGTCTGTGAAGAACAGCAGATAATCGTGCGTGCTGGATACGAACAGATGCGCGATCGGATCTTCTTCGTCCGAGGTCGCACCCTTGATGCCCTTGCCGCCGCGGTTCTGAGCTTCGTACACATCCAGTGGAGTTCGCTTGATGTAACCTCGCTGCGACATCGTCACCACCATCGGCTGTTCAGCGATCAGGGCTTCCTTGTCGTAGTCTCCCAGTTCTTCTTCTGAGATCGTCGTGCGACGTTTGTTCGGGAAGCGAGTCTTCAACTCTTCCATGTCAGCTCGAACGACGGCACGCAGATTGGCTTCGTCGGACAACAGTCGCAGGTATTCTGCGATGTTATCGAGCAGGTGCTGGTGTTCAGCCACCAACTTTTCACGTTCCAGATTTGCCAGCGAACCGAGTTGCATCGAAACGATCGCTTCGGATTGATTCAACGACAGGAAGTAATCCGTCGCTTCGCCGTTCTCAAGAACAAAGGCTTTGAATCCATCTTCGCCGAGAGCGCGTGAAACGAGTGCTGACGGAATTGGAATGGTCTGCAGCGCGTCTTTCGCGGCGGCTCGGCTGGCCGAATCGCGAATCGTCTTGATGATGCGATCGATGTCGATCTGAGCCAGCAGCAGACCTTCGACGGTGTGTTTACGCTTGCGGGCTTCTCGCAGCATGAATTCGGTGCGGCGTCGGATTACATCGACTCGATGGCGGATGAACGCATCCAGCATCGTACGAATCGGCATCAGTTGCGGCCGATTGCCGTCCAGTGCCAGCATAATCACGCTGACCGTCGTCTGCAGGGGCGAGAATTCGTACAGCTGATTCAGCACCACGTCTTTGTCGGCATCGCGTTTGAGCACGATGTGAAGGCGCACCTGCCAGGGCGGCACGTTGCGGTCTGTCAGGTCAACGATACGGGAAATGCCGGCGATGCGTTCGTCACGGACGAGCACCTCCAGTTTTTCACGAATGCGGTCTCGAGTTTCCTGGTACGGAATCTCGGTGACGACAATGACGTCCGCCTTGCCTTCGGTTTCAAAGTGCGTGCGGGATCGCAGGGTCAGAGTTGAGCGGCCGCTGATGAAGGCCTGCCGGATTCCCATGGTTCCGCAGATGATGCCGCCGGTTGGGAAGTCCGGGCCAGGCATGGCGTCGAGCAGTTCGTCAAGCGACAAATCGGGATTGTCGATGACTCGAATGACAGCTTCGCAGACTTCCGCCATGTTGTGCGGAGGGATGCTGGTCGCCATACCCACAGCGATACCGTTCGAACCGTTGACGAGCAGGTTCGGGAATCGAGCGGGAAGGACGACCGGTTCAAGTCGATCGTTGTCGTAGGTTGGTGTGTAATCGACGGTTTCGCGATCGATGTCGCGCATCATTTCAGCAGCGGCCTGAGACAACCGAGCTTCTGTATAACGCATGGCCGCCGGAGGCAATCCTGCGAGCGATCCAAAGTTGCCCTGTTTGTCGATCAGGACTTCCCGCATGACCCAATCCTGAGCCATACGAACCAGCGTTGGATAGATCGCCCCTTCGCCATGCGGATGATAGTTACCGCTCGTGTCACCGGCGATCTTTGCGCATTTCTTTCGACCGCCTGTGGGGCCCAAATTCAGGTCGTTCATCGCGACGAGAATGCGTCGCTGCGATGGCTTAAGCCCATCACGAACATCCGGCAAAGCTCGACTGATGATGACGCTCATCGCGTACGTCAGGTAGCTGGTCTTCATCTCAGTTTGAATGTCAGTGCGGAGCACTCGCGGATCAAAGGGCAGACTGCTGTCCCCCTGTGGAACATCACCTTGGGGATTGTCGGTAGACAAGCGGAAGATCTCCTGAAAATACTGTTCACTTGCGGAACGCGATATGTCCGACGACTCTTCAAAACTTTGCGGCTACTTCCGCATGAGGGGATTCTGATCGGATCAGCGTTCGCGTTATTTCAAATCCATGAATGGTCCGGTGGGCCGGGGCAGTCATCCTGCTATTTTGATACCGTGTACGTTTCACTCAGCTCGATTTGTCCGCAGAGAAGATCGCTATTCTCCGATGACGCTTCAGGTTGAGATGAGCAGAAACCCGGATTCATGAGCTAAAACCAGAATCCATTACGATTGTTCGACTAGCGGGACCTTGAGTCACTTCGCAAGTTCTTTTGCGACAGAGATTTAGGACGCCGCGACGCCGCCCCGGGATTGTAGCAAAATCTGCCGGTTTCTCAATTCTCACTGGCATATGCCGACGGTGGAAAAACCGAACTTGACCCGTTTTTCGAAATCGCCATATAACCCGGAAGATCGGCTGCTCCGTCAATCGCCAAAACGGCTGAAAATGCCCTTCCTGGACCTTTCGAAGACAACGGGTTTGGTAAGACTCCCGCACATAGGCAGATCGTCAAAATCTTATGAACGACGCGATCACGTCGGCTGCTGCTTTATAACGAAAATCACCATTCGGCTGTTCGGTACAAATTCAAAATCCCCAATCGTTCCCTTCTGGCTGCAAGACTTTTCCGGGCAAGACTGCTTGAACCCTTGCTGCCGTCCCCCCTTAATTCCCTTTGTTCCGAGATGCCTTGATCTCAGGAGACCTCAGTCATGCAGGACGCAACTGTTTCGGTTTTTCAAAAGCCTGTAGTGCAGCACCGCGTCAGCCGCGGCAGTGTTTTCGTCGGCGGGACCCTGGTAATTCTAATTGCTGCCGGTATCGGCATGCAGGTTTGGCGAGCTGAGAAGAGTCAGGCCGCAGAACAGAAGGCTACCAGGACTGCGATTCCAGATGACCAGGACGGCCAGAAAACAGCCTTCGCTCGCGTGAACGGCGAGAACATTTCCTACGACGAATTGGCGAAAGAATGTGTTGCGAAGCATGGCAAAGAGGTGCTTGATAACATGATCAATCGAGCCATCATTCGCCAGGCCTGTGCTGAGCAGGGTGTTTTGGTGTCGGAAGCGGAAGTCGATCAGGAAGTGGTTGAAATCTCAAAGAAGTTCGGTCTCGCAGTCGATCAGTGGTACAAAATGCTGGAAGCTGAACGAGGGCTGAATCCAGAACAATACCGACGCGACATTATCTGGCCGATGCTTGCGCTCAAGAAACTGGCTGGCAAAGAAGTCACCATCACTCGCGAAATGATGCAGAAGGCCTACGAAGATAACTATGGTCCACGAGTGAAGGCTCGGATGATCGTTCTTGACAACCCACGTCGAGCCACCGAAATCTGGGAGAAGATCAAGGTTAATCCGGACGACTTTGAAAGCCTCGCTCGCGATTATTCTGTTGAGGCCAATAGTCGAGCACTGGGCGGAACTATTCCGCCAATTCGAAAGAATTCCGAAGGTACTCACGAAGCTTTGCGAAAAGCGGCCTTCCAGTTTAAGGAAGTCGGCGAGATCTCGGGCATTATTCAAGTTGGCCCAAGTCAGTATGTTGTTCTGAAGTACGAAGGTCGCACCGAACCGGTATCGCATTCGGTTGAAGATGTGCAGGCACAGTTGCATGCTGAATTGGAGGAGCGGGAAGTCCAGAAGATGGTTGGAGAAACGTTCGAAGGTCTGCAGAAGTCCGCTCGTGTCGATAACTTCCTGACGGGCGAGTCTCGAGGCGGCCTGGAAAAAGCTTCTCAGGCGACTGTTGGCAAAGAAGCCGCCCGTCGTTGATGCAGAGTAGAAATGCGGGATTTAAAAATGCAGGTTTAAAGAGGATGCAAACAGTATCCTCTTTCTTATGCGATTCAGCCGGTTGCCTGACTGTCAGTATCGAAGGCTGTCGTTCGCCGAATCAGCAGTACGTCAGGAACTGCACGAAAG
>JANPHT010000069.1:0-2366 GCA_031424595.1 Planctomycetota bacterium | reverse complement strand
AAAATTGAGTACGTATTTTCTGATGACCGTGCTTGCGACCTTTGTCTTTGGCGCGTCGATCTCTGCTGCTGAAAAGCCCAAGTCCAGAATCCTGATGTTGACTCAGAGTCAGGGATTCATGCACGGCAGCGTCCGAAGACCGGATGGCAAAGACCAGGAAAAGAAGCTGGCGGTTGCCGAGGTCGCGATGATCGAGTTGGGGCAAAAGACAGATTTGTTCACGGTGGACTGCACTCAGGATGCCGCCGCTGATTTTACGAAAGCCAACCTGCAGAACTACGATATTGTGATGTTCTATACCACTGGCTCGCTGCCAATTGCAGAAGCCGACAGGGACTACTTTTTTAAGGAATGGCTGCCCGCCAGAGGGCACGGCTTCATTGGATTCCATTCGGCGGCCGACACCTACGGTGATTATCAGCCGTACTGGGACATGGTCGGCGGAACCTTTAACGGTCATCCATGGAATGCCGGAGACACGGTCACCATCTCAGTCCATGAGCCTGAACATCCAACAATGAAATCTTTTGGTAAAGAGTTTACCATTAAGGATGAAATCTATCAGTACAAGAATTGGCAGCCTGAAAAAGTACGGGTACTCATGAGTCTTGACATGACTCGATGCAAGCCGTCAGCGGCTTACCATGTGCCGGTTGCGTGGGTAAAGACTTATGGCGAAGGCCGTGTCTACTTCAATAATCTGGGTCACAACGAATCGACCTGGAGCGACTCTCGCTTTATTGATTCGGTGACTGCCGGTGTGAAATGGATTCGAGGTGATGTTGACGGGGAATCGACGCCGAATCCCCAGTTGTCTTCTGCAGAAGAAGACAAGGCCAAAGCAGCGGCCGCTGCAGCAGAAAAGAAGTAGAATTTGTTCCGTGGGGGCGAGTCCCTGAATTCGTATTCGCTCCCACTTTGGTCAATTCCTGTAACACTGAAAAGAATGATTGATGCCAGGCTCAGATGTTGAATTGTCGTTTGTCCGCTTACGAGCCTCCGGTAACGACCGCGCGAAGTTTCTTCACAATTTCTGTACCAACAACATCAAGGCGTTGCTGCCTGGTTTTGCCTGTGAAGCTTTCTTCACGGATGTGAAAGCTCGCACGTTGGGACATGGCTATGTTCTGGCGTTTGAACGTTTTCACGAAATCTGGATGCTGCCCGGAGATCCCTCGGCGTTGAATAAGCATCTGAATCGATACATCATCACGGAAGATGTCACGATCGGCATTGTCGAATCCGGTGAGTTGAGCTGCACGTATTCTCAGACAGAAAAATGCAGAGAGTTGCTGGGTCTGCCGCCACTGTCAACAGCGGGCGATCAGTCAACCTGTTTTACTGTCCCGCCCGTTGAGCCGGGTCAAAAAACTGGCGTCACTGCACTCTGTTTCCGATGGTCAGGTCAGGATTTGGTGGCCTTGACTGGTGCCAGACCTGAACTGGATTTATTGGCCAGACGATTGGCAGAGTCCGGAGTTCAACCGTTGTCGACGACAGAGTTGGAACAAAGGAGGGTCGCGGAACGCTACCCAATAATCGGCAAGGATATGTTTCTGGAAAACATGGCTCCGGAGGCCGAGCGGAACACATCAGCGGTCTCGTACACCAAGGGATGTTATCTTGGACAGGAACCTATCGCTCGACTTGATGCGATGGGGCATGTGAATCGAGCGTTGCGTGTTGTGGAACTTTCGGCAGTCTTGGTGTCGGAACTGGCCGACGGTACAGCGTTGACCAGTGCTGATGGTGCGACTGTGGGATTTCTGTCGTCAGTGATACGAACGACAGATCATCAGTGCTTCGCACTTGCGATGGTTCGAGTGGCCATGATGTCCCAGGAACTTTTCTGCACAACGAGTTCCGGAGAGAGAGTTTCAGTGACGGTGCAGTCTCTTCAGTAACGATTTTTCAAGGCAAAGATTTCGATCATGAAAGCCGCTTACATCACATCGACAGGTGCTGCCAACTGCATTGAATTTGGCGAGATTTCAC
The DNA here is from genome assembly GCA_031424595.1 of Planctomycetota bacterium. Lineage (GTDB taxonomy): Bacteria > Planctomycetota > Planctomycetia > Planctomycetales > Planctomycetaceae > SXXK01. The sequence goes on along the minus strand of JANPHT010000069.1, from coordinate 371 downwards.
GTCCACTTGCTGAAAAAGGGCAGGTTCTTGTCAGGACGGAGGCTGTGTCAGTCAACCCGATTGACACTTACATTCGTGCCGGGAACGTGAAATTCAATTTGCCAAATCCGTATGTCATCGGATGCGACGTTGCCGGAACTGTGGAAGCAGTCGGCAAGGACTGTCGACGCTTCAGCGTCGGTGATCGCGTCTGGGGAAGTAACCAGGGGTTATTCGGCCGTCCGGGCACATTTTCTGATTTTTGCGCGATTGATGAAGACTGGCTTTATCCAATTCCCGATGGGATCAGCAGCGAATTGGCTGCCGCTGGTGCTCTGGTTGGTATTACAGCTCACCTCGGATTGTTCTTTCATGGCGGGTTGAAGTCCGGG
>JANPHT010000068.1:0-10844 GCA_031424595.1 Planctomycetota bacterium | reverse complement strand
CTCCTCGAAGATTTGAGTGACGAAATTCCGTTTTGTTGGCCTTTTCAATCAACTCTACGGATTTCCATCTCTTCTTCGAGGGGCCTTTTTCCCTTCTTCCTCTGCATTTCTTCGTGCCTTTCGATTTCAGGACACGCACTATCTAGCCCAAATTGGGATAATGGTTCTTCGGCAAACGCGGGCGCAGTGACATGGGGCAGTGGAACTACGGGAGTAAAAGGCACTGTAACATCCAGCAATAGCCTGGTGGGCTCGTCAGCAAACAACCAAGTTGGCTCTGGAGGCGTTACGCCACTGAGCAACGGGAACTACGTCGTGGCTAGCCCGAATTGGGATAACGGTTCATTAACAAACACAGGTGCTGTAACGTGGGGAAGTGGAACTACCGGAGTTAAAGGAACGGTAGGCTCCAGCAACAGTCTTGTGGGCTCGTCAGCCAACAACGTGGTGGGCTCCAGCGGAGTCACTCGATTGAACAACGGGAACTACGTCGTGGCAAGCCCGAATTGGGACAATGGGAGGGGTGCAGTCACATGGGCAAACGGTTTGATTGGAATTGCCGGCTCAGTAAGTTCGGCGAACAGCTTAATCGGTTCGACGGCCAACGACAGTCTCGGATCAAAAACTGTTGAACCACTTACCAACGGCAACTACGTGGTTAGCAGTCCAGATTGGGACAATGGGACCGCGACGAACGCGGGTGCAGTGACCTGGGCAAGCGGAGCGACGGGCCTCAGCGGAACGGTCAGCATACAAAACAGCCTGGTCGGTACGGCTACCGATCATCGTGTCGGCTCGGGATTCGTAACTGCTCTCATCAATGGAAATTATGTCGTGACAAGCCCTACCTGGGACAATGGGATATTGAACGACGTCGGTGCAGCAACATGGGGAAGCGGCGTAACTGGTGTTGTAGGGCCGCTCAGTACCTTGAACAGTTTGGTCGGAAGTTCTGCGTTTGACACCGTTGGCTACTCAGTGGGTTATTATTACGATCAATTCGGCTTTCCTATTCAGTATCCAGTAAACGGAATTTATGCGTTAAGTAACGGCAATTATCTCGTCGAAAGCCCCTACTTCAAGAATGGTACGTCAACCTTGGCAGGAGCCGCTACTTTCGGCGACGGAGCAACAGGAATTGTTGGTTATCCCTCTGAATCCAACAGTGCAATTGGTCAATCGGCCTTTGGAAATCTTTTTTTATCGGCAAAAGACGATTCGAATCAGCAATTCTACGCTCGATTTATTAACGAACGATCGGGTGTCGTGCGTGTGGGTTCACAGGTTGATGGCTTTCCGAAAATGGCAATCTCGCTGATTGCTGGTAACCTCGTAATTGATGCTCGAGAAGGGAACAACCAACTGACGGTCAGCCGCGTAGGCGGTAATCTGGTCATCACCGATCCGCTCGAACTTTTCGGTGCGGCACCCGACGGTGGAACGCTCAGCAACAATAACCATACCCTGACGATTCCCATTGCAAGCATCACCGGTTCGATCACCATCAATGGAGGTGGCGGCGATGATACGCTCGCGATCGATTTGAATGGGGGCGATCCGATCAGCAATGGTGGCCTGATCTTCCATGGCAATGATCCTGTGGTCGGGCTGGGCGATACGTTGAAAATCATCGGTGGTGATCAGGGCACGGTGACTTACAATTACACCAACTCTCATGATGGCGCTGTGGTTTTGAGCAACTACGGAACCATCTCCTACACTGGGCTCGAGCCGATCATCAACAGCGGTACCGCAACCAATGTGATCTTCAACCTGCCAGCCGGAACGAACGACGTTACGCTCAGCGATGACGGAACTATCGGCAATAACCTGTCTCGATTGCTTGGGCTCAGTTTTGAAACAACCTACTTTGCCAATCCAACTGGATCGCTGACGATCCAAAGCGGTAGCGTCGACGATGTGATTTTCGTCGATGATCTGCCGGATTTTGATGCCAATATCGAGGTGGGGACCAACGCAAATCCATTTCAGTCGGTTGAATGGGGCGGCACGGTCAGCTTGACCGGGCTGAGTTGGATATCTGCGCTGGCGCGAACCATTGTGGTCAATGCCCCGCTGACCACGGCATCCGGTGATATTTCGCTGATCGCGACGAACGATATCACGTTGAACGATGCCGTGGTCACAGGTGCAGGCAATTTGCAATTGACCGCCGACAGCGACAACTTTGAATCCGGCAGCGTCTCTGTCGCGGCGCCGAACTTTGGAAACTGGACATTCCCTGCGGCCGAGACGTTTTTGAATTCCACCGGCAGCCTGGCCGGAGACTCCGCTGGAGGTTCCGTAGCGATCAGCAAAGATGGCAACACGGCGGTTGTTGGAGCCTATTTTGATGACGTCGGACTCAATATCGATCAGGGTTCTGCCATTGTCTATGTTCGCTCTGGTGGTGCGTGGATCGAACAAGCAAGGCTGACGTCATCAAGCGGTGCAGCCGATGATCGATTTGGCAGTGCGGTTGCGCTCAGCAGCGATGGGAATACTGCGGTCGTCGGGGCGTATGTGGACGATGTCGGTGCCAATGGCAATGAAGGATCAGTGACAGCTTTTGTGCGAGTCGCCGGGGTCTGGACTGAACAGGCTTTGCTGACGGCAGCGGACGGTGAAGCGAGTGATACGTTTGGCGTATCGGTCGATTTGAGCAATGATGGAAACACGCTGGTCGTGGGTGCCTATCTCGATAATGTCGGTTCGGCCGGGAATGCCGGGTCAGTCACCATCTTCACTCGAACGGGAAGCACCTGGACGCAACAGGCAAAGGTCGTCGCTGCGGATGGTGCCGTCGATGATCGCCTTGGATTCTCGGTCGCGGTCAGTGGTGATGGAAATACACTGATCAGTGGAGCCTATCTGGACGATATCGGCGCCGCCACACGTCGGGGCTCTGCGTATGTATTTACGCGGTCAGGAGTTACCTGGACACAACAGTCACAGTTGTTGGCCAGCGATGGACTCGCCCAGGATCGCTTCGGCACTGCCGTGGATATCAGCGACGATGGATTGACTTCGCTTGTGGGTGGCCACCTGATCGATGTTGGCGGCCGTGCCGATCAGGGTGCGGCCTACGTTTATACTCGCACCGGGAGCGTCTGGACACAACGATCAAAACTCACGGCATCCGACGGAGCCGCATCAGATTATTTCGGTTACAGCGTCAGCTTGAGCGGCGACGGTAACACCGCGTTGGTTGGGAGTCTGCAGGATGATGTCGGGGCCAACGTCGATCAGGGCTCGGCAACCATCTATACTCGAAATGGTGTTTTGTGGACTCAGCGGAAACAATTCGTCGCCACCGGCGGCTCGGCAGAGGGCAATTTTGGCATTACCTCGGCTCTGGACCGCGACGGCTCAACCATTTTTTTGGGAGCCTATATCGATGACGTTGGTCCCAGCATCAATCAGGGATCAGCCAGCATCTTTGATCGAGCAGACGACACTCCCGGCGGCACGCTTCAGTCGAGCACGGGACACATGAGTCTGAGCGGGGTAAGTGCCGATCTGCAAGGTGCGATCATCAGTGTCGGTGGCGACATCGCCATCAACACCAACAACGGGATCACCTTGCGGAACCGGCTGGAATCGGGGGGCGGGAATGTGACGCTCAATGCCGATTTCGATGCCAACGGATCGGGAACCGCGACTCTCACGACTGCGGCCCTGGGACTATTCGCCCAACGCCAGCAGTTGACTGACTCAATCGGTGCTGCGAGCGACAATTTCGGGCGTTCAGTGGCGATCAGCGATGATGGCAGCACCGCGATTGTGGGCAGCTTTCTGGATGATGTGGGGGCCAACGTCGACCAGGGATCAGTAAAGATCTACATTCGCAGCGGAAATGCCTGGATTGAGCAGCAGCAACTCTTCGGGACGGGCGGCGCGGCAGGCGATCGATTTGGTTTCTCCGTCGCACTCAGCAGCGATGGCAACACAGCGATTGTGGGAGCCTATTTCGATAAGATTGGAGCGAACGCCACTCAGGGATCGGTGACCATTTTTACTCGCGCGGCTGGCACCTGGAGTCAGCAACAACAAATCTCGTCAGTGACTGGAGCCGCCGATGATCGCTTTGGTTATTCTGTGGCACTCAGTAGCGACGGAAATACGGCCATCGTCGGCGCCTATACCGATGACGTCGGGGCAAACTCCAATCAGGGTTCCGCGACTGTCTTCACTCGTACGGGATCTGCCTGGACCCAGCAACAACAGTTGACTCAAAGTGGTGGTGCCGGGAGTGATAGCTTTGGAATCTCGGTAGCCTTGAGCAGCGACGGCAATACGGCCATCGTCGGAGCCTATGCTGACGATGTCGGTTCCAACTCCAATCAGGGCTCGGCCGTCATTTTCAAGCGGTCGGGATCGGTCTGGACTCAGCAGCAACAGATCAACGCTGCCGATGGCGCAGCCAGCGATCTGTTTGGCGTGTCTGTGGCGCTCAGCAGTGACGGCAGCACGGCTGCGGTCGGCGCTTACCAGGATGATATTGGACTGAATGCCGAACAGGGCTCGGTGACCTTTTTCACACGATCGGGATCAGTCTGGACTCAACAGCAACAGGTCTTCGCGAGCGACGGAAGTGCCAGCGCTTACTTTGGCCGTTCGCTGGACCTAACCAGCGACGGTAACACAGCGATCATCGGAACTGTTTTCGATGACCCTGACGGCAACGTCAATCAAGGAAGCGCGACGGTCTACACCCGAGCCGGTGGAGTCTGGAGCCCGCAACAACAGGTCATCAGCTCGAGTGAACACCTCGTCAACGAATTCGGAATCGGCGTTGCATTAAGCGGCGACGGTCTGACACTGATTATCGGAGCGGAAGCGACCGACGTGGGAGCCAATGCCGACCAGGGCGCCAGCTTTATCTTCACCCGAACGGCTGGGTCAGTTTCTTCTGGTCCTGGCAATGGTGCCATTCAAATCAGTGCGGCTGACGTGAACTTCCAGGGCAACGTCGTTTCCAGCAGCACGGTATCCATCGACACGCCACAAGCGAATCGACCGATCAACCTGGGTACCGACACCGCAGGAAGTCTCAGCCTGACGGAAACCGAACTGGACTTCATGAGTGCCGCGACATTGCAAATCGGTGGTGCAAACAGTGGCCAAGTCACGGTCAGTGGCTCAATCAGCCGCTCGGCAGCTACCAATTTGCTGTTTGAGTCGCCTGAAGGGATTACCATCAACACCGGTGTCAACGTGAACTCCGCGGGCGGTACGATTTCTCCGTTGAGCAGCGTGATGACGATTCTCGGTTCTGTGACCGGGCCACTTGAAGTGCCCACCGGGGGCCTGCTGAAAGGGACCGGAACGACTTCGGCAATCACCACCGAAAACGGCGCGGCGATTGCACCTGGTACAAGCCGTGGTATTCTGAACTCCGGAGATGTAAGCCTCTCTGGCGGTTCATACTTCAATGTTGAGTTGTACGGCACTACCGTGGGTACGAAGTATGGCCAGCTCAATGTCACTGGCGCAGTCACGCTTAACAATGCCAATCTGAATATCGCGTTGGGCTACGTGCCAAATGAAGGTGACACGTTCACAATCATCAACAACGACGGCACTGACACTGTTCTGGGCTCCGGTACCTTTCAGGTCGGTGGATTGACGATCCCGGATGGTGGCTCATTCTTTTTGCAGGGTTATCGATTTTTCGTCGACTACTCTGCTGGATTGAATTCGAATGACGTCACATTAACCGTCCACATCAACCAGGCTCCGACGGCCCTGAACCTTTCGTCAACCTTGATCGTCGAAAACAACCTCGCGAATGCCGATGTTGGATTGTTCAGCGCGACCGACCCTGACGCTAATCCCGGGGACACGTTCACGTATACTCTTGAGACGGGAATCGGAAGTGCCGATAACTCAGGGTTCACGCTGATGGGGAATCGACTGACAGCAAACACCGCCTTCGATTTCGAAACAAAATCCAGTTACTCCATCCGGGTACGGTCCACCGATCCGGGAGGACTCTCAACCGTTAAGATCTTCACCATCAGTGTACTGAATGTGCTTGACGGAACTTCGAGCATTGACCAATTCGACATCGCCGTTAGCGTGAACAGCGTGAGCGTTACGCGTATTTCCAATGGCGCGCCGCCAGTCGCAGAGGGCACCTTTACGCTGACTCCGCAATTGCTTCTCGATGGTCTGACGATCACAGGTCTGGACGCAACTGATGTGGTCAAATTGCGCGGTTTGACAGGGAACGACAGCTTCAACATGGCGGGAGCAGCAATTGTCCTGAATGGACTCAAGGTGACAGCAGGGCAAGCGGCAAAAGCAACGCTTGACGGTGGAGCGGGGGATGATGTCTATGGGTTTAAGGCAGATCAGGCGTTGAACAGCGTCACGATCACGGACTCGGCCGGAATGGACACCGGCGATTTTTCCGCAACAACGGTCGATATCTCTGCGAACCTCGATGTCTCCTCGGTTCAGACGGTTTGCCCTGGACTAAGTCTGATTGTCCCATCAAATACGATCGAGAATCTCATCGGTGGTTCTGGCGATGACTTGTTGACTGGCAATGCTCTCAGCAATCTCTTGAGAGGAAACGCTGGTAACGACACTCTGAATGGCTTCAAGGGAAATGACACGCTCGTCGGCGGCATAGGAAATGACAGCTATGTCTTCGGGTCATCTTCGCCAAACGAGCAGGACGTGCTGACAGAGTTTGCGTTTCAGGGCATCGACATGCTTCGATTTTCTTCGCTGTCAGTGAATGTCCAGCTTGACCTTGGGTCAACCTCTGCTCAGGTCGTGCATGTGAATCGAACTATCACGCTCAATTCCGGAACGGCTTTTGAAAATGCGGTCGGTGGATCCGGCAGTGACTGGCTCATCGGGAACTCCGCCAAGAACCTGTTGAGCGGAAAAGGAGGGCATGACATTCTCAACGGTTTGGGAGGGAACGATTCGCTGATCGGTGGCCCGGGCGATGATTCCTACCTGTTTGCCGCCGTTGCCATGGCCGAAGCGGACACTTTGACAGAACTAGACAACGAGGGTGTAGACGGTCTGTTTTTCGCAACTCTGACCACCGCAGTCAACCTGAATCTTGGCACCAGTTCAGTTCAATCAGTGCATGCAAATCGCACGCTGAAACTAAGCTCCTTTCAGACGTTTGAAAACGCGACTGGCGGTACCGGTGATAACGTCCTGCGTGGTAACTCACTGACGAACATTCTGACCGGCAATAATGGCAATGACGTTCTGGTCGGCAATTCCGGCAATGACACGCTGCTGGGAGGAATCGGCCGAGATATCCTGATTGGTGGAATGGGACTCGATACGCTGGATGGAGGCGGAGATGACGATATTCTGATCGCAGGTCGCACAAGTCACGATTCCAATGAGGTGAATTTGAACGATCTTCGATTGGGATGGACGTCGGCGGGTGACTACATCACCCGAGTCACCCAGCTGCGTGCCGGGGTTGGTGGAACATCTGCCGCTCTGAAGGCCAAGGTCACTGTCATAAACGATGCTGGAGACGACGATCTATTGACGGGAGGTACCGGCGAAGACTGGTTCCTGAAAGCTGCTGATGACTTGATCACCGATCTCCTTCTCGGCGAACTGCTCGACGTCCTATAGACTCAGCTCTGATGATCACGAAGCGTGAACTCGGTGGTAATGCAGGAGCATCAGTTACACCGTCAATGCACCGTCAACCGCAGTCTTCCTGCCGCCAAGTGATTTTGCTGTGTGACCGTCGCTGCTCAAACTCTCTTCTGCTGTTCACGTCTTCATTGGCAGCGAGCCAGTGAGTTTAATGAGAATATTCGCGTGCGATAACGCCTTGCTCATAAAGGCTTTAGGGCAGATAACAAAACTGTGACACAGGAAAAGAAGGATTTTGTTCACAATTAATGACGACATCTACTATACTTCATGTCAGAGAAGTCTCTCAGTTGACTTCGTGGTTTGTTGGGATGCCATCCTGCCTACCGCCTGCGTCAGCTTTTTCAGTTGAATTCTAGTTCGCTGGTTCGAGGCTGAACGTCTTACGCAAGACGTGTTAGGTTATATGCCGTAACGCTTTCGGCATGCGTTTGGTTGAAACGCAACTGTGTTGGGGTCGTTCGTCGCAAATCCCCTTGTGACCGAACTGAGTGAATTCAGTTTCTGAACATCGACCTCTCAACCGTAAGACAATCCGCAACGTATCACGCTTGCTGGTCAGTCGGTTTTTCTTGTTTTCAAGGTCCGCGTTGCACTGTAGCCCTCAATTCTGTGGCCGTGCTCGAAAACGCTGACTTGCTGTCGATGACAGTGGCCATGGCCACTCAAAAGCCCTTTGGGCTGGATGATTTGAATGACATCAATCTTTGTTGGCAATTTGTCTTTTCAGACAAGTGACGGAGAAATCCTCCGTGCGTTTGGCCGGTACGGTCGCGTGACCTCGGTGCGAATGATGACTGACCGCAGTTCCGGATCCTCGCGTGGCTTTGCCTTCGTGCAGATGCCAGGTATGGATGACGCCGAAGAAGCAATCGTTCGAATGAACGGACAATCGCTCGGGGGTCGAACCATTACTGTCAACGAGGCTCGTGACCGAGGTGAATCAACAACGCCCGTTGGGATCGCTCCCGGTCGCCGATCTGCCCTGTTAGATTCACTCTGATAGATTCACTCTGACGAAGTGTGTCTGAATCGTTGCCAGGAAGGTGCCCGATGCGGCAGCGGATTGGTGACTGAGGAGAGACTTTTCGTCGCCGCTTCGCACAATCGCGGACGTTCGATCGAAGCGATTCTCTTATTGCGACTCGCTATCACCCGCGTGACTGGCTAAAATCCAAAACAGCTCCTTGTGCAATTACCAGGTGAACTTGTTTTTGGAGATCACAAATGGTCAAAGTCACTGCCACAGCGTTCTCAAGACTTCAGCGTAAACTCAAGCGACAGCCGGAAGGCATTGCTGTAAGGATTACGGTGAAGAATGGCCATGTGAAGTTCCGGCCGGATACTGAGCAAAAAGGTGACGTTGTCTTTGCGCATCGAGGTCAGTCTGTGCTGCTGGTGGGTGCCGAAACGGCTGCAAAAATATCACACCGCACATTGGATGTGATTAAGACCGTGGATGGCGACCGATTGCGATTCAGCCGCCCTGTTTGATTTCTTCCCACCGCACTTCAGTGACCACTAAACTTCGGAGTGCGTTTTTCCGCAAACGCAGCCAAGCCTTCCCGAGCATCCGGCGACACCAGACATCGAAGATAAGCTTCCGTGTCCGCCCGATGTGCGACCTTAGGCTGCGACCCTTCATCCAGATGCACAAGCCGCTTCGTTTCTCGCAATGCAGCGGCAGGCATTTGCAGCATTTTCTCCGCCAGCTGTTGTCCGCGTTTCATCAATGCCGTCCCGGAAACCACTTCGCTTATCAGGCCCCAGTCCAACGCGCGGGACGAAGAGATGGGCTCGCCCATCAGACACAATTCCAGAGCCCGTGACTTGCCAACAAGTGCGGTGAGTTGAGCAATGCCGTATCCCGGCGGCCAGCCGAGCTTAACCTCCGGCATGGCGAAGCGAGCGGCATGTGTGGCAATTCGCATGTCCGCCGAATACGCGGCGACACACCCGCCACCAAAAGCATCGCCATTCACAAGAGCAATGACAGGCTGCGGCAGTCGCTCGAAAGCCAGATAGATCTCGGCCTGTTGATGACTCAGCCGTCGAGCTGTTTCCGGATCAAGATCACGAAGTTCCTTCACGTCATCTCCGGCACAGAACGCCTCGCCGGCACCGGTTAGTAAGACAATGCGTACCTCGTGGGGATGACCGAGCAGCCATGACACAAGTCTTTCGAGTTCATTGGTCATCTCCACGTTCACCGCGTTCAGGGATCGCGGACGATTCAGAGTCACCGTTGCGACTCGATTTGAAACATCAACAAGCAGGCATTTGAAGACCGGAATTGCGCCTGGGATTGGTGTGAAACTCATCGCTCGGACCTCTTCTTCGTTCGACAACCTGGCAAGGTTCTCTATCAGTCGACTGACAAGTACAATCGACCGCGAGTGAGTACCGCGTCCAATCTGACGATTGCCGGCCCAGGCTTCGACTTCGAAAGTCACTCGTCGACCATCAATCGCAATGACCTTCGCAGACCCGTGCACGGTCGCCCCGAGCGGGGCACCACCAAGGTGCTGGATGTTCACTTCGATGCCCACGGATTCCTCTGTCGGCTCAAGGAACGACCGCAACGCCTCCCGTGCCGCACGCTCCATCAGCAGGATCATGTTGGGTGTGGAAAACACGGTCGCACGCGAATCGCCGCCGAGGGTAATGATCATGGAGGCATCAACAATCCATGTCAGCATCCCAGTTGACCCAATACTCAGCCCAGGCTTCATCTGACTTGGTGCTCCACAAAAGTTCTAAGTCGTGCCCTCGCAAATGGCATTTTAGCCGAGCCACTCTGCGAGATCTGCGCTGGTTCCGAAGTGGGAGTTCTCAGGTGTCGGAGATTCTCAATGGCGCTGACCCCGACGGTGTTGATTTCGCTTCAATTAGTCTTTCGCTTGCCTTTTCCTGATTGCTTTGAAGTTGCCGAGGTTTCATCTTCAAACAGAGCTGGCAGCGGGAGATAGTCAAAGTCGACAATCATTTTTTCTGCCAAAGCGACTCGCAGCTTTTTTTCCATCGCCCGAACTTCCGGATGACCGCTCATGTTGTTCAGCTCCGCAGGATCGTTTTCAAGATCGTAAAGTTCGTAAACCGGCCGTGGGGTTGTGAAGTATGTGGCTTTCACGCCTTCCGAGAGTTGCCCAAGGGCGTTGGCCCAATGGCACTCACTTTGCTTTGTCGGGCGGTTT
>JANPHT010000067.1:0-1029 GCA_031424595.1 Planctomycetota bacterium | reverse complement strand
GGCCTCGGTGTCAAATCGGGAGGGCGAGCCACGTCCGAAATTGTGCGCAGGGCGATCACCGTATGGAAAACCGCCGCGCATGTCATGAGAGATAACAACAGCCTAAGCCGCTTGGGGAACATCGAAATGTCTCAACTTTGTGGAAGATGATTATTTGAGGTGCAACACAGGACGATCGGTGGTCTGTTTCAGGGAAAACTCGCCTGAATTGGTTGAGGAGCCTGTGTTGGCGTGACGCGAGGATCAAACGTAAACATCATCCTCATGTCTTCATGTTCAACATTGTGGCAGTGGAAGGCGAAAGGACCGCGAAACGTTCGAAAGTTCATGAACAATTCCACGTCACCGTTTCCGTCCAGAATCACCGTATCATTCTTGAATCGATCCTGCGGCTGTGGTACCAGTCCATTGATGCGCTGGATCTGGTGAGACTCCAGGTGGATATGCACGGGATGCCACCATCCGCCGCCTTCGTTGCGAAGGATCCAGCGCTCGGCCGTTCCCAGTGTCGGCGTGGCATTCGCCAGGTCCGGGTCAAAGAACTGTCGGTTGATTTGCCACGCACCGTTTCGGCGGGAAAACTCAAACGTTCGTGTCACGGCGATTTCCGTGGGGGCGATGGGGACGTGAGGTCGCAGCGGGGTGCCAACGGCGACGCTGGCGCTGTCAGGCTGCCGATCACCTTCGACAATAAATTTCATAAACGGGACACCGGGAATCTGCGTTTGACGCTGTTCGAAAGTGCCTTGCGGACCGCGCCCATCGTCCTGAAGTAGAATGTTTTCCACAAAGACTTCGTTCGGAGCATCTGTAAAATCAATCACAACGTCCGCACGCTGTGCCATGCTGAGCAGCAACGTGTCTCGCTCGATCGCGTTGGGATAAAGCCATGTATCTTTCCCGAGACCAATGAAGGGTTGACCATTGCTGAGCCGCAGTTCCAAAAATCTCGCATTGCAGCCATTCATCACTCGGAATCGATACTTGCGGCGCTGGACGCGAAACTGCGGTTGTGCTTTGCCATTGACC
>JANPHT010000066.1:0-2292 GCA_031424595.1 Planctomycetota bacterium | reverse complement strand
ATCGCCGGCAACTACATCGGTTTGAACGCGACCGGTACGGCTACTCTGGGTAATGGTTCGGCAGGGATCTATGCCCCGAACCACGTGACGAATCTTCGAATCGGTACAAATGCCGATGGCATTGCGGATTTAGAAGAACGCAACGTCATCAGTGGAAACAACGGAAGTGGCATCCAGATTGAGGGCTGGACACATATCAATATGCTGACGGCCGATCAGATGATCTCGGGGGCGATTTCGACAACGACGGAATCGACTGCAGTGGCTCAGGCCGATTTCTCAGATCAGTCGTCTGGAGTCCGCGGCCGCTGGAACGTGGACAACATCATTCCTGGTGGCGGCGGAGAAATGTATGTGCAGCGTTCCACAGGAACGCTGCAGGTGAATAATCCGGGGACTTATACCTTTGCACTCAGTGGTGACGCGGGTGGTCGGCTGCGAATCAACGGCGTGAATGTCATTGTGGATGAATCACTTGGCGGTTTCGCAGACGTTTTTGGCAGTATGACGTTGGCAGCGGGAACTCATTCGTTCGAATGGATCGGCCTGGAAACATTTGGCGCTGCGGCCTTCGAGCTTTCAGTAGCTGTCGGAAGCGGACAGATCGCGCCTGTAACGGAAGCCAATGGCTGGCGAGTTCTGGGATCGGCGAACCCCCATACGGCGATTTCACTTCAGGGAAGTATCTCGGCAACGGTCTACTATCCGTACATCGCGGATCAAAATATTTCGATTGCCGGAAACTATATCGGCACTGATCCAACGGGTCTGCTGGACTTTGGAAACAGCGGCAGTGGTGTACTTGTCACTGTGGGAGCTTCCGGTGTCCTCGTCGGTGGATCGGACTCAACCAGTCGCAATGTGATCTCTGGCAATAACATCGGGGTCGACATCTATGGCCGCCATACAAAGGACGTCTGGGTTGCGGGGAATTACATCGGCGTGGGAGTTGACGGGAATACTCCAATCGGAAATAACGCTTATGGTGTTTTTCTCAATCAGACATCCGGCGCAATTGTGGGAACAAACGGCGATGGTATAGACGACGGCACGGAAGGGAATGTCATCTCCGCGAACGGCAGCATGGGGATCTATGTCAACGGAGATCGGCAGATCGTTTACAATCTGACGATCGCCGACCAATTGATTTCTGGGAAACTGCCCAGCACGATTTCGTCGGGCACGATTCCCGTAGCCGATATGAGTGACCTGGCCAGCGGATCAGCCGGCAACTGGGCTTTCAATCACTCGGTTCCAGGCGGTGGCGGAGATGACTATGTCTTTCGTGCGACCGGCGCGTTCAGCGTAATCACTCCAGGTGTTTACACGTTTGGAATTGGCGGAGACGATGGGGCTCGATTGCGGATCGACGGCGTGGATGTGATTACGGACGACGTTCTGCATGGTTTCCTGGAATACTTCGGTTCTATCAGTCTGACAGCCGGCATCCACACCTTTGAATGGGTGGGAATGGAGCGGGCTTGGAATGCCGGCTGGGAACTGACAGTCAAGGCCGGCACACACAACAGTGGACCGGCGAATGCGGCCAATGGCTGGGCTGTTCTGGGAGATGCTGCTGCGGCAGTATCGCTCACTGGCTCCATTGCGGTGGATGTTTACTACGCTCAGGTGATTGCTGGCGATCCGCATGTGATTGCCCGCAACATCATCGGTCTAAACGCAGCCGGAACCGTGGCACGGGGCAACGGCTGGTCGGGGATTCTGATCGAGAACGGTGCTCAGGGAACTGTGATCGGAACAAACGGGGACGGCACCAGCGATGCGCTCGAAGGCAACATCATCTCTGCCAACGCCGGGCATGGAGTGGAGATCCGCTGGTCAGGTTCGGATCACACAATTGTCGCAGGGAACTTTATTGGAACAGACATTACCGGCACTCAGGACTTCGGAAACACTTATGACGGCGTGGCCACCTGGGAGAGTGCTCGATATACCAGAATTGGAACTGACGGAAATGGTGTTGGTGATGAGTATGAAGGAAACGTGATTTCCGGCAACAACCGACATGGCGTTTATCTGTTGGGAACCAATGTCAGTCACAGCGTAGTCGCCGGAAATCTGATTGGTACAGACGTTAGCGGGACCCTGGACCTGGGCAACAACCAGCAGGGCATTCGGGTCGAGAATGGATATTCGAATCGCATCGGCACTGATGGCAGCGGCCACGCATCAGACGTACTGGAGCGAAACGTTGTCTCTGGCAATACTAGTTATGGAATCTACATCACTGGTGCCGGCGCCTATGACAACATTGTTGCTGGTAATTTTGTC
>JANPHT010000065.1:0-25059 GCA_031424595.1 Planctomycetota bacterium | reverse complement strand
AGTTCACAGCGACAGATGCTTTCGATCTGCAGCAAGAATCGAAGACTACTCGCGAGCAATACGGCGAAGGGCACTTCGCCAACGGTTGTCTGCTGGCGCGACGTCTCAGCGAGAGGGGAGTTCGATTCGTTCAGGTGTACTACGGCGATGGTCAGCCATGGGATACTCATAGCAATCATCATGACAGTACCAAAAATCTGTGCCGAGATATCGATCGTCCCATTGCCGCGTTGCTGACCGATCTTAAACAACGCGGCCTGCTGGATGAAACGCTGATTCTCTGGGGTGGCGAATTCGGCAGAACGCCGACTTCAGAGAATGGAAATGGTCGCGATCATAATCACTACGGCTTTACCACATGGATGGCGGGTGGCGGCATCCGAGGCGGAATGAGTTACGGCGAAACAGACGACTTTGGATTCCGCGCGGTTCACAATCGAGTCCACGTTCACGACCTTCATGCCACGATTCTGCACCAATTGGGAATCGACCATGAACGACTGACATTTCGATATGCAGGCCGTGATTTTCGACTGACTGACGTGGCCGGGAAAGTGATTCAGGAGATCGCTTCTTAATTACGTAAACTCGAGTCAATATTTTCAAGGGCTCCTCGAAAGACGTCCATGAAGTCACTGTTTCCTGATAATGTTCTTCTTCGTATACGCAGAACCGGTGTCATTGCGGTTTTGATCGTTGACAATCCGGGACGAGCCGTCAAGTTAGCGCGCGCGCTGCTGGCAGGTGGCGTGGACATTATGGAGCTGACTCTTCGTACATCGGCAGCAATAGACTGTCTGAAAGCAGTGACCAGAGAAGTTCCCGAAATGATGGCCGGTGCGGGCACTATCATTTTTCCGGAGCAGGTGGATCAGGTCGTTGCAGCGGGAGCAGCCTTTGGAGTCGCTCCCGGAACGAATCCCGTGGTGATTCGTCGGGCAATCGACAAAGGCTTGCCGTTTGCCCCAGGAATTATGACTCCCACGGACATCGATACGGCGGTTCAATGGGGTTGTCGTGAACTCAAATTCTTTCCCTCAGAACCCAGTGGCGGGTTGAACATGCTCAGCAGTATCAAAGCTCCCTATGCACATCTTGGGCTGCAGTACATTCCTCTGGGCGGTGTGACGACCGGAAATCTTCAAAGCTACCTGAATGATCCGGACGTGCTGGCCGTCGGCGGATCCTGGCTTGCAAAAAAAGATGTCATTGATGCTGAAAAATGGGAGGTTATTACCGCCGCGGCACTGGAAGCGACTACAATCGGCCGGAACGTCCGCGGATGAGCGGTCTCACCTCATTGACCGTCGATTTTTTTTCAGCACCTTGCCAAACAAAGATTGTGAGCGCGCATGAGCGATTCGTCGCAACTGGTGATTGATGCGTCGAAAGTCAGTAAGATTTACCGTCGCGGTTTCCTGAGGCGAAATTCCTTTCAGGCGCTGAATGAAGTTTCGTTGCAGGTACCAAAGGGCGAGATCTACGGAATCCTGGGGCCAAACGGTGCCGGCAAGACGACGCTGATCAAGATTCTGCTGGGTATTGTCAGCAAGTCGAGCGGGCAGGCGACCGTGCTTGGACATCCGGCTGGTTCCATGGAGGCTCGCCGAAACATTGGCTACTTGCCGGAAAACCATCGCATCCCCAGGCATCTGACTGCGAACACCGCGTTGGAGTATTATGGCAGCCTGAGTGGAATGTCCATGCGACAGATCCGTGCAGAGCGGACGAAGTTATTGGAGCTGGTGGGGCTGAAGGGACGCGAGAATGATCGTGTTTCGGGGTATTCCAAGGGCATGCTGCAGCGACTGGGGCTGGCTCAGGCGATCCTGCATCGTCCACAATTGATCGTGCTTGACGAGCCGACGGACGGTGTCGATCCCGTGGGACGCCGGGAGATTCGCGATGTGCTGCAGCAACTGGCCTCGGAAGGTCACAGTATTTTTTTGAATAGCCATCTGCTGCAGGAGATTGAATTAATCTGCTCTCAGGTGGCCATCCTGAATCACGGTAAACTTCTGAAGACGGGAACGGTCAAAGAACTGACTACGGCGTTGTCGGACGCTCCCGTGCAATTCCAGTTAACGGGTGATGAACGAATTGTCCGGGACATTTTCTCGAAACATTCGGGCTCCTTGATCCGTCAGATTACTGCCGGTGCAATTGAGGCGGAGGTCCGCATCACTCGTCAGGAGGACCTTGATTCGCTGGTCGATGTGTTGCGAACTTCCGGGATCAGCATCTGGCGACTGACGAGGCGAGACCAGACTCTTGAAGAAGTCTTTATTGGAATTGTAGGAGCCGCCGCGGTATGAGAGCCTGTCTTGCTATTCTCAAAGATTCGTTCCGCGAGGCTGCCGCATCGCGAGTCCTTTGGATCGCGCTGGTGGCCATCGTTGTGCTGCTTCTGGCCCTGGCCCCATTGGGACTCACGAGCGCGCCGAGTACTCAGTTGCGGCCCTTTGAATTGGTTGATACGCAATCGTTTCTCGAAGCATTGGCTAAGGGAAAGAAGGAGCCTGGGACGCCGGCAGGTCAGATCCGGGGACTGATGTCGGACGATCAGAAGAACAAGCTTGAGGAATGGCTGAAGCCTCCCGAAGCCAGTTCAGAGCCTCAATCCGATCGCCCCGGGCCTCCTGGTCGTGTGAAGATTCAGTCTCGAGTCCTTGATCTGCTGAATGGTCTGATAAGGAAGCCGGAATTCTATCGACCAGAGAATTGGTCGACCGTTGAAATGGAAGACACTCTTCGACCGGCTGACGACGCGTCCGTTGTCGGCGAGGCTCTGGCTGCGAAGAACCTTAAGCGTCTTGCAGCAGCCTTCACTCAAAGTCTGGCTGTCGAAGATGAACAGTCACTGTCGCTGACCTATGGCACCATGGTTCTGTTTGGCCCGCTTCAGGCTTCGCCACAACAGACGTCACAGCTGATTGACGGTACGACAATTGTCATTTTGTCTGTGTTTTTTGGCTTCTTTGGTGTGTTCAGTTCGTTGCTGATTACCGCGTCCATCATTCCCAGAACGTTTGAGCCCGGAGAAATTTCGCTGCTGCTGAGCAAGCCTGTTCAGAGAGCCGTGCTGTTTGTGACCAAGTTCATCGGCGGATGTGCGTTCACGTTATTGTGCGCGATCGTCCTGGTCACAGGCATCTGGCTTCTTCTGTGGTCGCGATTCGGAATGTGGCGACCAGAGTTGCTGCTCTGCATTCCTTTGTATGTGTTTCTGTTCGCCGTCTATTTTTCCGTCTCAGCGCTGGCAGGGGCTATCTGGAGAAATGCGACAGTGTCACTGAGCATTGTTGTGGCGTTTTGGGTGGTCGTTACGACCGCCGGGGCGATTCATAATTTCATGAACAACGGCTACTTTCAAACTCAGCAGATTGTCGAAGTCGCCGCTGCTGGTTCTGAAGTGTTCGTCGTCGATGGCGCTAAGAAGATTCGACGCTGGGATCCTGCGACTTCAGACTGGCTTCGTATCTGCGATGATGGTCGAGGTAACTCGCTGATACAGATGCTGCAACGGTTGGGAAACAGAGGCATCAGGCCCAGAATTGTCGCGACGATCGCAGGCGATAAAATCCTGGCACTGCAGTCGGAAACGTCGCGATTTGGAGATGCCGCTCCAGCCACGCTTTTCAGTGGAGAAAAGGAAAATAACTTCTTGCGCGAGACGGAGTCGATTACTCCTGAGCCGGTATTTGCTGTGTTCATTAACAAGGAAGGTCAGATCATCCTGCCTGGGACTCGATCTATTTATCGGTACGACGGTGTTTCGGACGAAGTGAAGAAGACACAGGCATTTCTGAAGAAGTTTCCGCTCGGCCTTTTTTCAGGGGCTCCGACAAAGGCTTTCGAATTACTATCTTCAAGAGACATGAAACCGATGCGAGGTGACTCAGCGGTTGCTTTCAATCCGGCAAACGATCTCATTGTGTACAGCACGAACGGTTCCTTAGTGACAATGGTGCGGCAGGACGATGGAAAGTACATCACTGGGACTTCTCGAAAGTTTGAAAAAGAACAAGCGGCCGTCATTGCGAGCGGTGGTGAATTCATACTCTGTGCAATGGCGGACGGCGAAGTCCTGGCTTTAGACGCCAAAACACTGGAGACCGTCGCGGAATCAAGTCTTGAGTCTGGAGACAAACCCAAGGTGGCGGAATTCGCCGGCGATGGAAGTTGGGGAGTTGTTATGACTCACGGGGGCAAGGTACTCAGCTTCACACGCAAGGATAAAGTCTTTGTTTCCTGGACTCCGCAAGAGAATGGACATGCGTCTGCTGTGCGTTTTGATGACTCCCATCAATTGATTGTTGCCAACGGACGACGAGGTCTCAGCTTCTACAAGAGTCCTTCCGCAGCAAGGGACAAATCTCTGCAGGGCGTGGCGGAATGGCCTTACGATGTTTATGACTATGTTGTATTTCCGCTTTACACGCTGCTGCCAAAACCTTCGGAAGTAGATAATGTCGTTCGATATCTTGTGACTGGTGAAAAGTCAGAAGTGATCGGGCGGGATCCCAATGCACAAGGTGCAAATGCGTCCGAGGATTTGGGGCAGCAGCGAGTCACTTTCGATCTCTGGAAATCCTTCTGGAGCAATTTGGGGTTCATTGCGGTGATGCTGTTCTTCGGTTGCCTGTACTTAATTCGCCATGATTTCTAGTGAGTTGGCACCGACCCGACCCATCCTCAGGTCGGGGTGACCGTTTGGCTGCGGGACTTGGGCTGCGAAAAACGTTCCGACTCACGCAATGTTCCGGCTCATGTGCATAGGCAATCTGTCATGTTCACTGTTAATCTCTAAGTCCAGCGGCTTTCATTAACGCTGCAGTAGAATTGAACGCTTCGCGAACCCATTCTTCAATGAGAGCGGGCTGAGGAGAATACTCCAGTTCAATCGAAACGGTGCCATCCATTTCCAGTCGGGCAATCTCTTCCAGATAGGGCTCAAAACTCACCACACCTCGACCCGGAGGCAGATCACCGTGCTTGATGCCGTCACAGTCGGAGATGTGAACGTGCATCGCGAGGCTCTTCAAGTGAGCGACCTCGCTGGGCGGCACACGAGCCAGGTGGAGGTGTGAAATATCAATATTGGCACCCAACGCGGGATGTCGGACGTCGCCTAGAAATCTCACCATGCTGTCCACATTGTTGACAAGTGACAACGCAAAGGGTTCAAGCTCCACGGCGATCTTCAATCCCAGAGTCTCAGCATAGTCCGCGAGGCGGCGACAGTGATCAACACCCGTCTGCCATTGTTCGGCTGGGGGGATCACTTCCTGATTCCAGATGTACTCACCCAGAACGAGCAGCAGGTTTTCCGCTTCCAGTTCAAAGCAAAGGTCGAGGAATTTCTTGCATCGCTCGATGTGGAACCTTTGAACAGAGGGGTTGAAGTCAATAAGCCCGGTCGCCACGCAGCATACGGATACTATGGGCAGATTCGCTTTCTGGCATTCGCGGAGAATCAACTTTCGCTCACGAACATCGATATCCAGCGGATCGGTGAAAATGTCGATGGAATCAAAACCGATTTCACGAGTCTTCTGGATTCCCCAGGCCGTATCTCTTCCCGCCTGAGCCCACGCACTATTGATAAGTCCTAGTCGCATTGCGTTCGCTACTTAAGAAACATGAATCCAGAGACGATTTGCAGTATACACGGCCGTTTGGAATTCTCTCAAACAGCATTGCTGGAATTGGAAGAATGAGCTCCCACAGATTTTCTGCTGCCGGTGCTTTCTCCCTGCATCCCTGCATCCGTGGATTACGGTTGAGACATCTATTTCGGCCCCGTCTCCGGAATCACTGCCGCCGTGGAAGGCGTGATCACACCCGTCATGGCGTCGAGGTGTGTGTCTTCTGTCAACATCAGCACTTTGAGAGTCTTAATGGGATGCATCAACATGGCCATACCACTAAAGCCATGTCGGTGCCCGTATTCAATGTCGTACAATCCCGGTTGGAGTTTTTGAATTTCAAAGTAACCATCGACGTCTGAAACAGTACTTACGGTGGGTTCTGTGTCGCTCAAGGCAACAGTTCCGGCGAACTCAACGGGCTGTTTTTTTTCTCTTGTCAGAGCAACGCGAGTAAAGGGATGGGTTCGTCCCGTCAGACTAAGCGTCCCCGTCATTTGCCCCAGCTCAACGTTGACCGTTTTTCCTGCTTCGATCACGATGGATTGGCTCCATGAAGTCGACGAAAGATTGACCTCTCTCTGCCTCAGGCTGATCAAATACGTGCCGGGGGCCAGTGAGTCGTACCGGAATCCGCCCTCTGCGTTAAGTGCTTCACCGTTATACATGTGATCAAAACCATCGCTCGATTTAAAATACAGCGATACGTCGTCAGCATCGCGAGCGATGCGTGACCCTGCTGCTCGAATTCCCTGAATGACCCCTTCGGGGCTCAGCGGGATCCTGATAACTCCATCTGCACCAACTTGAGGACGCTGGTCCGGCATAATGACTGCTCGGCCGTAACCTGCTGGAAGAATGATCAACGTCGATGGCTTCGGTCCTTCCGGCAGCGAGACACGGCCGTTGGCATCAGATGTCATGTGCAGAACGGATTCCAGCCCATGATATCCGTCTGCGTACTGGTCAAAAGTGCTCCATTCGACGTAATTTGACCCTCCGGGCCGAGCAACACCCGTGAGTATCCGTACGTTCGGAATCGGCCTTTGGGTTAGCTGATCGAACAACAGAAACTCCGTGGATGGCTTTCGTTCCAGATCAATCTCCCATGGCCGCTTTTCACGAGTCTCATCCGGAACAATGCCAGCCAATTGGGGAGCAAATCCCTTGGCAAAGATCCGAACTTCATAATCATGTTCCGGATCAAGCTTCGTTCCCCACCGAAAGCGGCCATCCACATCTTTCACATGAATTGGCTCTGGTTGATAACGCACGGTCAAGTCATATTCCTGAATCGGCTGGCCTTCGGGATCAACGACTCGTCCATGAATCGCCCCTTGGCGAGCCTTGCGGAGAACCGGATTGGAGTAATCCGGAATCACCACGCGAATTCTGCCTCGGGACTCGACGTACTCTTCGATAGTGATTTGATGATCATGAACGGATTCACCATTGCAGGATATCCTCAGCGAGATCCAGCCCTGGGAATTAAAGTTCTCCTTCGACGCTTTTTCTGCGGTGGAATCATCATCGAAGATGTCTTTGTACTCTGTGGGTGCCGGCCGAAGTCCGCGTAGACGACAAAAACCGTCGCCGTTCACGTGGGTGGGATCCCTATGCCCGGGCAGCGGTTTGGGATAGGACACCAAAGAGAAGCTGGAATTGAACCCCGATTGAGGAGTCATTGGTTTCACTTCAACGCCCGTGATCGGATCGCCGGCTTCACTGACCACGCTGACTTCGATGACACGATCTGTCTCAAGCGGCACATTCATTTCAGTCGGAGCCGATTTTGGTCCAGGACTCGGAAGATACCGAGTGGTACCACAAAAGCCTTTGGCGACAACACTCAGTCCATGTTGCGCACCGACATTGCTCGTTTCGATCACATAAAAACCGTTCCCGTCCGTGCTCACTGATTCCTGTGTGGCCGATTCGTCGTACAACCGCCCCCACAAGATCTGTGCCCCCACAACAGGCTTGCCAATCGAGTCAGTCACGCTGCCCTTGATCACGCGAGGAAACTCCGGTCGATGACCAGGTCTCACATCAAGCAGCGGTGCGGCCGGCGTACCATTGTTCCTCAGATGTTCAATCGCCGCCTTGAAGTCAGTCGCTGATTCCTGCGGAGATCCGGCAGTTTCATCGCAGCAAACCGCTCCCGTGAGCAGCATCACTGCCGTAGTGGCCATTAGTTGACGAATCGCGGAATCCCATCGTTGTACCGAGCTATGGTTCGAGTAATTAAGCATCATGACTCACTCTGCTTCCCCTTCACCCTCTACGGCAGCCTGTGACACCCGTTTCTGCGGCAGCTTATGCGCGAACCGACCGAGACGCTGGTTTGTCTTGCTGCTAAAATTGCCAGCGAAACTTACCCGATCCTGGCCATGCTGAGAAACCGGAGACGGATTCAGAAAACCGGGCTGCACTCAAACTCGCAGTTTTACTATCCTCGCGCAGCTTATCCAGACTTCTGTGCTCGTACGAGACCCACTCATGGAAATCAAGTTTTACAACACACTGACGAACGCCTCCGAGACTTTTCAGCCGGTCGATACAGACTGCGTGCGAATGTACAGTTGCGGGCCAACCGTGTACGACTTTGCGCACATTGGCAATTTTCGATCATTCCTGTTTGCCGACGTCATTCGCAGAACCCTGGAATTCTTTGGCCACAAAGTCCACCACGTGATGAATATCACTGACGTGGGTCACATGACCGACGATTCAAACGCGGATGGCGGCGGTCAGGACAAAATGCAGGCGGCTGCCGCGCGAGTCAAAGAGGACAAGAAGTCCGGTAAAGTGCCGGAAGGGGCTGTGCAGAATCCTGACGATCCTTACCAGATCGCCGAGTACTACATGAATGCATTCCTGGACGATGCCAGATTGCTGGGCGTCAAGGTTGCTTCCGAACCAGACAACATTCTCCGCGCGACGGAGAACATTGACGTGATGCAGGAGATGATTACGCAACTGTTGAAGAACGATCATGCGTATGTGGGTGCCGATCGAGTTGTCTACTACAGTGTTGAAAGCTTTCCGGCTTATGGCCGGCTGAGCGGGAATACGCTGGATCGCCTGATGACCGGTGCTGGTGGCCGAATCAGTGATGAAAACCAGGCCAACAAGAAGCATCCTGCGGATTTTATGTTGTGGAAACCCGATCATTCACACATCATGAAATGGAAATCTCCCTGGGGCATGGGTTACCCCGGCTGGCACATTGAATGCTCGTGCATGGCTCGCAAGCGACTGGGTCGCGATGTGATCGATATCCACACGGGCGGCGAAGACCTGATCTTCCCTCATCACGAATGTGAGATCGCTCAAACCTGCGGTGCGACCGGCAAGGACAAGTTCGCCAACATCTGGATGCATGCTCGCTTCCTGATGGTTGAGGGCGAAAAAATGTCCAAGAGCAAAGGAAACTTCTGGACCGTTCGAGATGTTCTGGAGGGACGCGCGACCGGTACTCAGGTGCATCCTGCCGTCTTGCGATTGGAATTAATCAAGTCGCACTACCGAGCCAACATGAACTTCACGAAGAAAGGCCTGCTCGATTCGGCCGGCGCGGTCAAGAGATTGACCGACTTTCGTGCGAAGCTGGAAGCCGCTTGCGGAGGCCAAACAGAAAACGTTGGTCTGGATTATCCGATCCTGAAAGAATTTGCAGAAGCGATCGCCGACGATCTGAATATTGCTGGTGCTCTGGGAGCTGTGCTTCCCTGGGCGTCTTCAACACCATCCGATCCGGCAGCGGCCCTGGGCGCACTGAATCGGATTAACGACGTGTTGGCGGTGGCTCCGTTGGGTGAGTCCGGATCAGTTTCCAATGCCGCGTCGGGTGAGCAATCCGCTATCGAGGATTTATGCCGTCAGCTCGATGATGCTCGAAAACGCAAAGACTTTGCCGCTGCGGACGGACTCCGAGGCGAGATCCAAAAGCAAGGATACGACGTGAAAACGTCGCCCAATGGGACCATTGCCGAGAAGCGACTGGCGTAGCAATTCTGCACGATCGCAAATTTGAAATAGACTGATAACCGCGACTGGCGTCTCGTAGCCTGCAGCGCGTAAACTGAAGACAGTGGGATTTCCTTGTTATCCTGTTGCTTGAACGGGAAACCGGGATTTGCAGTGTCTTGATGCCTCTGCAAGATCAGTCAACGCGGCGAAAACAAGGGCGTTCCTATGAACTTACTTCGTCACCTGAGTGCTGTCCGGGCCATGCAGGTCATGGCGAATGTGCTGATGCTGATCGGAGCAAGCTGCTGCGTTTCCGGACTGCAGGGGCAGGAGCCAGGAGTTCTCGTCGGGCACAACGGAGCGGTGATGATGGCCGCTTTTGCGGCCGACAACAATCGAGTCGTTACGGCAAGCTCCGATCTGTCGGCAAAGCTCTGGGATTTGAGCACCGGGGCTACTCTTCAAACATGGTCGCAGCACACGGGCCCCTTGTACTGCCTTGCTGTCAGCGTTGATGGACGAACGCTCGTGACGGGGGCTCAGGATAATACTTTGCGAGTCTGGGATGTCCCCTTGAGCCGTCCATTGCGAAGACTCACAGAGCCCACCGTTGCAGCGACGGACCTTGTTTATTCACCGGACAGGAAGGTCTTGCTCTTTGGATCGGCAGACAGGATCGTGAGGTTGGTCGATTCCTCCGCAACGATGCCTGTCGGCACGGCGGCTGTGCCTGTAGTAAGGCAAGGGCATCTGGCCGAAGTCAACCTTGTCGCCTATCGAAATGATGGCGTGTGTTTTGCCTCTGCAGATATCACAGGAGCGATCAGCCTCTGGAGCCCCGATCTTGAAACGCCCCTTGCCCGATTGGTCGGAGATGCAGGGCGAATCACTGGTCTGGCATTTCATTCTAATAACCAACAACTCATTTCCTGCGGCGATGAGGGATGCCTGCGAGTCTGGCAGTTGATGCCGACACTGCCGAAGGTTGTTTCCACATCCGACACGGCTGGGACCGGGCTTGCGGTTGTCGCCGGACAACCCCTGGTGGTTCATTCAGCGGCGAATGGCGGCATTCGCTTGCTGAATACTCAAACGGGCGAAGTTGTACGAGAGTTTCCTAAATCCGAAACGCCGCTTACCGACGTGGCCGTGGCACCAAATAACTCGTATGTCATGGTCAGCACGGCCGATGGCAAGTTGCAGCTTTTCAATTTCAATGACGGAATGCCTCTGGGAATGGTGGCGGGACACGACGGAGCCATTGTGGACTCCGCTGTCTTTGCGGATGCCCAGCAGTTCGCCACGGCTGGAAAGGATGGCACTGTGCGGCTATGGAAAGCGCCTGTGGCAGCCGTGGCCATGCCAGGTCATTCGGCCGTCATTCGAGGCATCGTTTCGGCTGCCAGTGGTCAGTGGACAGCCACGATTTCCGACGACATGACCACTCGCATCTGGAACAGTGCGGGTGGGGCCCTTTTTCAGCTTGGCAATCATACTCAGCCGCTGCGCGCCGTGGCCGTGCGAGACGACGACGCTCTGCTGGCAACAGGCGATGCAGAAGGGACTGTCTGGATTTGGAACCCGGCGAATGGTGCGGCGGAAGGCGTCGTGCAGGCTCATTCAGCTGTCATTACGGGCCTGACGTTTTCTGCCGACCGAAACAGCCTGATTACGTCCGCCGCTGACGGAATGGTGCGAAGCTGGACTCTTCCGCTCCCCAAGTTAAAGACGGCTGCGGGAGCAGAACCGCCGAAACCCGCGTGGGAATTTAAGTCGCCTGATAATACCGCCTTCGTTCAATTGATGAGGCTTTCGCAGGATCAGGGATTGCTGGCCTTATCGGCAACTGGCGCGCAAATCCATCGATTGAAATGGGATGGTAGCCCGATGACGCCGATCGGGTCACCGGCTGGCGTACTGAAGCGGATGGATGTGGCATCCGGCGGAACCAATTTTCTCGCAAGCAGCGATGCCGGTCACATTCACCTGTTTACAGCCGATGGAAGCTTTCAGAAGACTCTGCCTCCTGCGACCGGGCTCTTGCAGGCTCGTTACGATCGCGAAGGCAAGAACCTGCTGTTGAGCGATGGACAACCGCGTGTCAGAATCATGTCTGTCGAAACGGGCCGCATGATGGAAGAAATGCCCACAGTAGAGCCGGTCACGGATGCCGTCTGGACGGCTGCCGATCATCGCTCGATTGTCGCCGTCGGACCAGGAAATGATGGAACTTTGCGACAACGCTCCTTGCAGCGACTCTGGGACGAAACTGCCGGCGGGCCGATGGCCGTCTGTTTTGTGCCCAACCAGCCGCAGCTCGTCGCCGCCGGCGCCGACGGTCAAATACGATTGTGGTCGCTCACTGATGGACTGGTCGTTCGTCAGTTGGTCGGTGCCGCCGGACTGATCTCTGAAATTGCCGTTGCACCAAACGGGCAAACGGCCGGCGCGGTGGGAGAAGACAAAACACTTCACCTCTGGAAAATGGCTGATGCGTCGAAGACCCATTCGATTGCTCATCCGGCGGCCGTGCGCTCGCTCTCATTCTCGTCCGATTCTACCCGCGTGGCTACAGCCTCGGTGGATGGTGTGGTGCGAGTTTGGGACGTGGCATCGGGGCTGCTTCTGGAATCATTCCGGGAACACGCGGCGGGCACGATTGTCGCCAGCGTGCGATACGTGAATGATAGTCTGACTCTGGTTTCCACAGGGGACGATAAAACACTGCAGACGATGAAGACATCCGCATTGAGTGTTCATGCCGTGCATTCCGGAGGAGTGAAAAACATAAGCCTATACAATGGTGGAGCTCAGGTGATCACAGGCGGTGCTGATGGTCGCGTGGTGATGTCAAATCCAACAAATGGAAATGCTGACCGCATCTTCGCAACGGCAGATCGCAAGCCGACTGTTGTCGCAAGTCGTTCAGATAATCAGAGAGTGGCCGCAGGGTTCCAATCCGGTGAGGTGCTCATTTGGAACGCCAACAATGGAGAACAGTCCCTTCTGACGTTTGAGTTTGGTTCGCCAGTCACCGGACTTGCCTGGAGTCCCGACAATCAAAAGCTGATCGCATCGACTGCCGACAATCAGGTGCGGATTCTTGGCCCAACCATTCAGGGCGTTCAGCCGGTCGTAGAACTGGTGGCCCATCAGCAATTTACCACGGAGGCTGCCGTGACAAAACTGGTTTTCTCGCCGGACAGTCGCTCAGTCTGGACGTCACTGGCGAACGGTCGGATCGACGAGTGGTCATACGCCGGTCCTGAGCAACGTCGACAGTTCAATCATGGTGGACCGGTCTACGGTGTGGCTGCCAGTCGCGATGGCTCAACGGTGATCTCATGCAGTGCCGATCAGACCGTTCGCGTCTGGGACACACTGACAGGACAACAGAGATTCCAGCTCAACGGTCATATCGGCGCCGTGCATGCGGTGGCGATGAGTCCCGATGAAACCTTTGCGGTTTCTTCCGGAGCTGATGGGATCCTTCGACTTTGGGATATCGTCGGCGGTCGGCAATTAAAACAGCTGATCACCTACAATTCGACGATGTATTCTGTCGCTGTGCATCCGAACGGTGCATTGATTGCGGCAGCGGGTGCAGACCGTAATGTTCACTTGCTCGATATGATCAGTGGCATTGAGCAGAAGACACTCAGTGGCCATTCTGACTACATTCATTGTGTCACGTTCAGTCCGGACGGTCAGCAATTGCTATCGTACGGATACTCGGGCCAATTGAAGCTCTGGAACACGAACGATGGGCGACTCCTGTACGAAACTCGGGTGGGGAGAGTGGGGAATTTCGCTCAGTTTGCACCGGACGGACGTCGTGTTGTCGTGGCCAACGGCGATGGCACTGCCAGCGTGCATGCCCTGCCCTGAAAACGCTTGTAAAGCACCTCTGCCGAAATGGCTCCGCGAGACAACCCAAAAAAAACGGTTCGGAATCTTACCTTGACGCACTTCATCAATCGAATCGCGCATCAGTCATCAGCACTTGGCTACGGTCTTGCCAATTCCCTGCTGGTGTTCGTTCTCATATTGATACTCGCAAATCGTGTCGTGGCCCAACAGTCGGATCCGCCGTCCACATTGCTGACACTGCAGAACTGGCTCCAAGCTCATGAACTTGATGATGATGCTCTGAAGTTGCTTGGTGATCAGCATTTTGCGTCTGTGGCTTTGACAAGACAAGAAGCGGACTCGGCGCGGGAATTGATCTGGTCGGCTCGGCGGGCCTATCTCCAGGAGTCTCGTCAGGCAGAATGGGAGACTCGTGAACTTGTCGAGGGCGAGTTGCGGATGCCGTTCTGGTTCAAAGTTTTTGGTGATGCTCCGCCTGGCGGACGATCGCTGTTTATTTCAATGCATGGCGGCGGCGGAGCACCCGCAGATGTCAATGATTCGCAGTTCGAGAATCAAAAACGTCTTTATCAGCCAGAGGAAGGCATCTACCTTGTCCCCAGAGCGCCAACGAATACCTGGGATTTATGGCATCAATCGCACATCGATGGATTTTTTGACAGAATCATTACCGACATGATGGTGTTCGAAAACGTCAATCCGAATCGCGTTTACCTGATGGGGTATTCTGCGGGCGGTGATGGTGTCTATCAGTTGGCACCAAGAATGGCCGATCGTTTTGCGGCCGCTGCGATGATGGCCGGACATCCCAACGAATCGCGCCCCGATGGACTCCGGAACATAGGGTTCACATTGCATATGGGGGCGAATGATTCGGCCTACAATCGAAATCGAATCGCTTCAGAGTGGGAGCAAAAGCTTAAAGTTCTGAAGTCATCGGATCCCGAGGGGTATGTTCACGAAGTTACCATTCACGAAGGGTTGGGGCATTGGATGAATCGGCAGGATGCCGTCGCCGTTCCCTGGATGGCAAAGTTCGATCGCCAGCCCTGGCCAAAAAAGATCGTTTGGGTTCAGGATGATGTTCGGCATAATCGCTTTTACTGGCTGCAAACTGCCGAAGACCAGGCCAAAGCGGGTGATGAAGTGATCGCTTCCGTTCAGGATAACACGATTCATGTGGAGCGTTCGACGCTGCCACTTCTGACATTCCTGCTGAGTGACACGTTGCTGAATATCGATCGCCCCATCACGGTCGTTCAGCCAAACGGATCTCAGTCCACGCAGTCGGTTTCTCGCACGATCGCAAATCTGGCAGAGTCACTGACTGAGAGAAATGACCCGGCGTCGATGAGTCCCAGCCGGTTAACGATCGAGTTGAAGTGAATACAGCGCCGCTAACATCTGTTTTTGGCGATCGCTATCTTGCAAATCGTCGAACCTTAACGATAACATTGTCCACTCTACAAGAATTCCTCAGCGAGTTGTGTTGACGATCCCACCGATTTCACCCCTGCCACAGGAAGAAAACCATGATCGACTTTCACTACGGTCCGGCTCGTCGTAACTGCGAAGGGGCATCTCGCCGCGATTTTTTGCGAGTTGGCGGTTTGGGACTGGGAAGTCTGACGCTGGCCAATTTGCTGCAGGATAAAGCCAAAGCCACTGAACAGGGGATTCGCAGTTCTGACAAGTCCGTGATCTGGCTTTGGCTTGGTGGTGGCCCAACTCAAGTGGAAACGTTCGATCCCAAGATGACCGCTCCCTCGGAGTACCGGAGCGTGACGGGGGAAGTCAAGACGGTACTTCCAGGAGTTACGCTGGGAGGGAATTTTGAACGCATCGCCGCACTGGCTGATAAGATGGCGTTCGTTCGATCCTTCGCGCACACGAACAGTGGTCACTCAGGTGGTACTCACTACGTGATGACCGGATATGACAATCGACTGGCCGATAACGGAGCTGTGGCAGATCGTCCGTTTCTTGGTTCCATCATGTCTCGTATTCGTGGTACTAACAATCCGGCCACTGGAATTCCTACTTACGTCCGACTCGGCGGAATTTATGCCGATGGTCCGGCGTTCCTTGGAACGGCCTTTGGGCCATTCGACCCTGCTGGCGAAGCCCGCCGGAATATGTCACTTTCGATCGAACAGTCGCGACTTTCTAACCGCCGCGCCATGCTGGACGGAATTGATAACATCAAGAGAGATATCGATCGCAAGGGATTGATGGAGGGTCTCGATTCCTTTGAGGAACAGGCTTTCAATCTGATTCTCAGTCGATCACAGCAGGCATTTGATCTGAAGTACGAAGATCCTCGAGTCGTTGATCGATATGGCAAAGGACTGGGCGAACAGATGCTGCAGGCTCGCCGACTGTGTGAAGCGGGCTGTGGCTTCGTTACTCTGCAGCATGGTGGCTGGGACATGCACAGTAACATTAAGCAGGAAATGGACCGTCGCGGACCAGAAATCGACCGTGCCGTTTCGGCCTTGATTGAAGATCTTGATCAGCGAGGACTAATGGATAGTGTGTTGCTCGTTATCAGCGGTGAATTTGGTCGCACACCGAAGATTAATGGTTCTTCTGGTCGAGATCACTGGGCACCACTGAGTACTTTGGCCTTCGCAGGAGGTGGCCTGAAGATGGGTCAGGTGATTGGCGAGTCGGCCGAGAAAGTCGATGTGCCAAAGACAACGCCCATCACTCCACAGGATTTGATGGCGACAGTGTTTCATGTGCTCGACTTCGACAAACGTATCCAGTTCACAAATCAGGCAGGCCGCCCGACCTACATGATTGAGAATGGCCGTCCGATTGAAGAACTCATCTAGAGTCGTCTCGCATCAGTTCTATTCCACGCATCGCATCGCGAGTGCAGGTGAGACACTTTCCGTTTGGTAGCGGGATTCGCCAGCATTCCTCAGCACGCCAAAACGTGGGGAATTCTGGCGAATCCCACGACACCGAAAAGTTCTGTCCCAGCAACGAAGCGGGCCATCAACAAAAAAAGAGTGGTGACCCATGACTGGTTCACCACTCTTCGTTGTCTTACGCGCCTCTGTTTGAAGGGGCACGCTGTTGGTTATAGAGATTCTGCGAACGCTTAGTAGCGATCGCGACCGCCGCCGCCGCCACCACCGTAGCCGCCGCCGCCACCACCGCTTCGACCGCCGCCGCCACCACCGTAGCCGCCGCCGCCGCCGCCACTTCGGCCGCCGCCACCACCGCCACCGCCGTAGCCACCACCACCGCCACCACTTCGTTCTTCACGCGGGCGGGCTTCATTGACGACGATCTGACGACCGTCCATGTCTGAACCGTTCAATGCCTTGATTGCTTCGTCACCACCAGTTTCCATTTCGACAAACGCAAATCCCTTAGATCGCCCTGTCTCACGATCACTGATCACCTTAGCCGATGTGACAACTCCGTACTGAGCAAATGCCTGCTCAATACCTTCAGACGTAGTTCCCCAGGCGAGACTACCAACGAAAATGTTCTTACTCATTCACGAAACCCTTGAGCTTTTCAGCCGCCAAAACACACTGAGTTGCTGCCACACGGCAGCCTTCAAAACGCTGAATCTGTGGATCCGGACGAAGTCCGGAATTCCGTCAAAAAAGAAGTATGCTGCAGCAACACTCAGGATCGGACGTGACGTCTTCAAGAAAGTTTGTGACCCATACGAACTGGTTCGAACGACTCAAAAAAGTCGTTTTCAAATTCAGATGCGGTGACGCTACTCGCCCGCGATGTTAATAGCAACCCCACTTTGCCATCCGCGACAGAATCGCTTGGGAATAACCCAATTTCAACCCACTGTTGCCGAAGGCGTGTGAATACCGTTTCGCCGTAAGCAGACTACTGTTTTGCAGCTTCGCTGCGAGCAGACTTGCCAGAAATCGGCCTTATTCGACCGATTTCCGCCCCAAATGGCAATTTGAGAACGTGTCGATCGACCGTTATTGAGCAATGAGGGTCAAAGCGTTCTTAGGCGATTGCCAGTTGTGTCACATGTCGCTGTTGAACACCTCGTGGATTCAACAGCCACGATTTTGTACTTCGACGTCGGCTCAATTTGCTTTCTGGGAGAGGTCTTTCAGCAGCAACTCGATTTGAGCCACCTGTTCGGTCACGGTACGATCGCCGGCGTACAACAGC
Organism: Planctomycetota bacterium; assembly: GCA_031424595.1. GTDB lineage: Bacteria > Planctomycetota > Planctomycetia > Planctomycetales > Planctomycetaceae > SXXK01. The sequence goes on along the minus strand of JANPHT010000065.1, from coordinate 7,402 downwards.
AGCGCGGCGCTGAGGGCCTTGGTCGTTGTGGACAATTCGCTGGCACTCTGGATTTCCGTTCGAGCTTTCTCCAGCAGATTATTGAGCAATTCGACTCGCCCAGTGACCAGTGGCTGTTGATCCCATCGTTCCTGTGTTTTATCCAGGAAGTCGGTGAGGTAGGAGTTACCTGGGTCCTGGGACGCTATTTGACGCACAGCCTGCAAATGTTCCCGAGCGGCCACAGGATCGCCATTGCTGAACGTATCAAAGGTTCGTCGAATCAGTCTTTGAAGTTCTGAAGAGGTGTCCATACTACTTTCAGGATCCGCGCGAAGTGATCGACAAAAGTCGTATTGATCGACCCTTAAAATCAGATTGGCAATCTCACTCTTGGCTTTCGGCAACGCATTTGATTTGAGCAGTGGCTGCAGTAGCTCATCTCGTGCTCTCAACCAGCCGGGGCTCGGGTCATTCTCGATGATCGAACGAGCCATCTTGAGTTGGTCCAGTGGATCGGGCGTGTTCCTTCGGTTCATCCAGAACCCGAACAGTACGATCATCACTAACAACGTGACCAGCACAAATGTGTTGTCGAAGAATTTTGCCATCGGCGACTTGATCCGCGAAGAAGCCATGTCTTCACGAATCATGTTCCGCACCATCGTGGCAGGGCCAGGCTGACGGATGCCATCGTCAGGATCCAGCTGCTCCTCGTGGACCGTCGTAGCCGGTGATGGACGCTCCATCGTTTCGGATTCCAGATTCTGCTCAAACATCTCAAGTCGAGCTTTCACTTGCTCCAGCCTTTTCATCACCACCAGCGCGTCGGGCAATCGCTTAGTTGCGTCCTTTTCAAGCAACTGACAGACAAGCTCTTCGAGAAGCCTCGGCAAATCGGGCACATAGCGACTGGGTTTATCGAATTGTGCAAACTGATGCTTCTGGAGAATGTCGTTGGCGGTTTGACCCGTAAAGGGAGGTCGCCCCGTCAGCATTGCATACATGACGGCTCCGAGTGAATACAGATCGCTGCGACGACTGGCTCTTTGCCCACGCGCCTGCTCAGGAGACATGTACTCGGCGGTGCCAACCACGCCGCCGGTGCGAGTGAGTCGGGCGGACGCAAACAGACTGGCGACGCCAAAGTCAGTCAACTTCAGCACCCTGTCCTTTGTCAGCATCAGATTACTGGGCTTCAGATCACGATGCACGATGCCTGCATCATGAGCGGCTTTTAAGGCTGCCGCTATCTGCATCGAAAAATCAATGACCTCCTTCCATGGCAATCGTTTTCGATCCGTAATCTCCGTCGTCAGTGTGACGCCGTCAACAAATTCCATTGCGTAGTAGAACGTGCCGTCGTTGGTCTCGCCGTTCTGAAACAGCTGCACGATGTGCCGATTTGACAATTGCCTAAGGGCGTCAATCTCGCGGGAAAATCGTTGCACGAAGCCGTCTTCCATTGCCATCGATGCCGGAAGGACCTTGACAGCCGCTTCCTGTCCTGTGGACTCATGGACTCCGTGATAGACACTCCCCATGCCTCCGGCGCCGATCTTACGGTCAATCAGGTAAGGGCCAACTTTAGTGGGATGCATGAAGGACTTTCAGAGAATTGCTGCAGGCGATTTACCAATCGCGTTTCTGCAAGTGCCAGCTTGAGCGATGTGGTCGCGTGAATCCATGGAAAAGGCATCCGACTCGCCAGGGCTTCGAAGGTCTTTTTACAAGCGGTCTCCCGCCGATGCCCAGTGCTCCGTCTCTCAAAGCCCGCTCAATGTTTGCCATGAATGCTGAAGTTTGAAGACCTGGAAGTCAATTTAAGTTTGTCATTTCGCTGATCATTATTACGCATGTCAGGCCACATTGAATGCGCTCGGCCACTGGTAAATTCCCGTTAATCCGGCTGATTTTCTGCGATCCAGTGTGAATTCATTTCGGCAAGTCCGTCTTGCGTTATGTGCGGTGTTCCGTGGACAATTCCGTGTTTGCTGTTTTTACAGCGTTTTTCAGTATTTCGCATCTCGATTGTGAGTGTATCTGTGAGTGTTCCCCTGCTGAATATCAAATCAACGCTCAATCGTATGTGTCGGGTTCTCAGCGGTGGCCGGACCATTTCACAAAGACGCCGGCGACGATCAACGGAGATCGAGTTGCTGGAGAAACGCCAGCTGCTGGCTGCCGACTTTAATCTGGTGCGGGATATCCGGCTGCAACATAACTCCGCGGGATCGTTGCCAAATGATCTGACAACGGTTGGTACCACAGTCTACTTCACCGCGACGACTGAAACCCACGGTACGGAACTCTGGAAGAGCAACGGCACATCATCCGGGACCGTTCTTGTGAAAGATGTTTATCCCGGAAATCAAAGCAGTTCCCCGGACAAGTTGGTTAATGTTAACGGGACTTTGTACTTCACCGTTGATAACGGGGCAAATGGTCGCGAGCTATGGAAGAGCAATGGTACAGCAGTCGGAACTGTGATGGTGAAGGATACTGAACCCGGTTTGAGTGGTTCAGGGCCGGATAACCTCACCAACGTTAACGGGATGCTCTATTTTACGGCGAGGAATTCCCTGAGTGGTACAGAATTGTGGAAGACCAATGGTACCGCAGCAGGGACCGTCCTGGTTCGGGATATCAACCCGGGCACCGGAGACAGCGGACCTCGTTTCCTGACCAATGTGGGAGGGAAGCTGTATTTCAGTGCGGATGACGGCGTAAAACACAGAGAACTCTGGAGGAGCGACGGCACGACAGCAGGAACGACGCTTGTTCGCGATTTGAATTCGTCAGAGAGTGGACCTCATTACTTGACCAACGTCAACGGCACGTTGTACTTCAGCGCGAAGGACGATACCCATGGCTATGAACTCTGGAGAAGCAACGGTACATCGTCCGGCACTGTGATGATTAAAGACATCGCCACCGTCATCAAGAGTTCTACTCCGCGCTCTTTGACCAATGTGGGAGGGACTCTCTACTTCAGTGCTGATGATGGTGTGAAGGGCCGGGAGCTTTGGAAGAGCAATGGAACCTCTGCCGGCACTGCGTTAGTCAAGGAAATCCTTGCAGGAAATATTGGATCGCTGCGAAATGTGTTTAATAATTTCACGAACGTCAACGGGTGGTTCTATTTCCAGGCGGATGATGGAGTCAATGGCGAGGAGCTTTGGAAAAGCAATGGGACGGCAGTTGGAACAACTCTCATCAGAAATGTCAGGGCTGGCAGTGCGGGTTCGGCTCCGAGGTCACTCACAAACGTCAACGGCGTGCTATTTTTTACTGCCAATAATGGCGTGAACGGTAACGAACTCTGGAAGAGCACAGGATCATCGACTGGCACCGTAATGATTGAGGATATCCTCACGGGCGACGCTTCGTCAGACTCGAGTCCGGCTTCTCTGCTTAATACGAACGGCACTCTCTTCTTCCAGGCATTCAACAGTAGCAATGGTGCGGAACTTTGGAAGAGCAACGGCACAGAAGCCGGAACGGCCCTGGTTAAAGATATTCGCGGCGGTACCCTTAATTCCGATGTGCAGTCTGTGCAGAACCTGAACGGTACATTGTTCTTTACTGCTAATGATGGCAGCCATGGCGAAGAACTGTGGAAGACAGATGGCACAGCCGCCGGAACTGTCATCGTACGAGATATCGTCCTGGGCAGCGGCAGTGCCACCCCCCGAAACCTGAGGAATGTGAATGGAACACTCTACTTTTCGGCCAGCACAGCCGCTGGCGGTGAGGAGCTTTGGAAGTCCGATGGCACTTCGGTCGGCACGGTGCTGGTCAAAGACATCCGGCCAGGAGTCGGTTCCTCGTTGCCGTTTAACCTGATCAACATCGGAGGCGTCTTGTACTTTACTGCCAGCAATGGTGTAAACGGGGAAGAATTGTGGAAGTCGAATGGCACGGCCACCGGAACTGTCATGGTGCGTGATATCAGAAGTGGCACACCCAGTTCCAATGTCGCAGCAATGACAATCTTCAACGGCAAACTCTTTTTTCAGGCCAACGACGGGGTCGTCGGCAGCGAACTTTGGACGAGCGACGGCACTTCGGCCGGGACTGTCCTTGTGAAGAACATCGGGACGGGAAACACAAGTAGTTATCCGGGTAGCCTGACCAACATTGACGGAACACTGTATTTCTCTGCCAGCAGTCAAACTGCAGGACGAGAGCTCTGGAAATCCAATGGAACAGCCGCTGGCACAGTTCTCGTGAAGGACATCATCGCCGGAAATATCAGTTCCTATCCATCCTACCTTACTAATGTTAAGGGAACGCTCTATTTCACAACTGAAGACAGTACCCGTGGTTCAGAACTCTGGAAAAGTAATGGGACGGCTTCAGGCACGGTTCTGGTGAAAGACATCCGGCCAGGGAGCGCGGGTTCATTTCCCACTTATCTGACAAACGTGAATGGTACCCTTTACTTCACAGCGAACGATGGCGTCAGAGGCTACGAACTCTGGAAGTCCAATGGCACCTCCACGGGAACGATTGCCGTTAAAGACATCCGTCCTGGCAACAAGGGTGGCTATCCAAGCCTGTTAAACAATGTCAATGGCACTCTGTATTTCGTCGCTGACAATGGAGAATCAGGAGTCGAGCTATGGACGACCAATGGGACGAGTTCCGGAACCATTCAGGTCAACGACCTGACCGGCGACTCCGGAAATAGTAATCCGCAGCGCCTTTTTGCGTTGGGGACGAAACTTTTCACTGTGGCGACCACAGAGAGGTATGGCCAGGAATTGTACGTTCTGGATCTTGCAGCACCTGCGTCAGGTTTCGTTGCGCCAGGTTTTACTCCGATCAATTCGATCGACACCTCGTCGTCGTTTCGCCCCCTGACCAATGCCGCAATGCCGATCTCCACCGCAACAAGTGTGATCTGGCAATCGCCGGAACCTGTGCTGTTTGCGTTGGAGTTACATAAGTCCAACGAACTCGAGCATGAGGACACAGGGAGAAGTCCTGACTCGACCGCAAAGACCAGTTCATCAATCGAAACCAGCGACTCAGAACAATTCCAACTTAATAAGCCACCGAGAATTACCCATGCCACAATCGAAATACTTGAGATCGATCTGACCTTCGAACAAGCTGCACTTGCGGAGATTCTGGATCTTCAAGGCTGATGAGTGGCTGTCGCAAGCGGAATCGAAGCGGAAAGCGTTACACGTGCGTTTTTTTGCTCTGCTATCGAAGTCCGGCAACGCCACAAGTCTGTTAAAGCGTCGAAGAGCTTTTCGATTGCATATATCTCATCGTGAAGCATCGCGGTCGAAGATTTACCGACTCGCGGGATCCAGCATGAGTTGATTGTAGCGTAATCGCCCTATATGCCACATATAGTCGGGACCAAATCCGGCCTTTCGCGGCCAGGAGTTAAGCGTTGATGCTCGCAACGATGTCAGGGCCGCTGCCTTTTCCCCTTCTACGGCATGATTCAGGCCTATGTAAAGATGCGCGTAGAAAAGTCTGGATGCTCGGCTGGATTCGCTAAGATCAGGTCCCACTGAGCCCAGTACTTCGGCTGGTGTCATCGTCCCTTCAAACAGTTTATAGACTTCTCGAAATGGCGGACGATCATCCTTGTCGTATTTCAGCAATTGCTGCAGAGCCTTCTCTCTGCCAAAAGCCTCCCGGTGCGAAAGATAACGCCAAATACCGTTCTCGCGATCAATGTTATCGAACGCATGATACTTATCGAATTGTGCTGCTGCTGCGTCCGGATGTCCGGCAAAATACATGGCAATTCCCAGTCTCCAATGGGAACTATCCATGCTGGGCTGAATTGCAACCATCTTCCGGTAATCCGACTCGGCTTCAGAAAACATCCCCAGAAACATCCTCAGGTCACCGCGCTTTGAATACTGCTCGATGGCCTCCGGATCGCCATCGTTTATGGCGGGCAAGGCCTTCAATGAGGCATGCAGTGCGTCCTGCAGCTCGGCATTCAATTTGGCAATAGTCCGGTCTTCTGCCTCGATCAAATCTCGCCTGGAAGTCTCCGGCGTTTCGTCTGCCCAGCCAGAACGCGAATGCAGGCATGAACCGACAATCGAAGAAAAAATAATTATGCATAAGACTTGCTGAACCATTGAGTCGTTCCAGTCGCGGCACTGCCAGGCGAAGTGGGTGCAAAGTGAAAACGAAAGAAAAAGCGGCCACGGATCCCCGTAGTCGCCTGTAAAGTTTGCAACATGACATCGAGGAAGTCTATGCTGACCCCACTCGTGCGCTGCGTCAGCCCATCTGAAGCGAGGCCACCTGATTCAAGGCCTCAATCGCTGCCGCAGTGTCTCCATCACAATACTCCAGCAACGTCTTGGCCGACTGCAGAAGAGCAATGTTGCCGAATGCAGCAGGAATTTTTGCTATTGTGCGAGTCAGACCGAGCTTCCTTCGAGCGTTGGCGTAGGCTACCTGGCAGCTTGCATTGTTGATTTCGATCTTAGGAAATTTCTCTTTTAGCACTGCCAGCACTTCTGGACCTTTAATCGACTTATTCCCCTGAACGAGTGTCAGGATTTCCTGGGCCATTACAAATCCACCCTTAGCCGCTGAGCCGCGTTTCGCCATTTCTTATATCCCGAGAATTGATGTCAAAATCAGATGTCAAGGAGTAGTGATCTCGAAAAGTCTCCACGCTCCATATCGGAATGCGTGTGCTTTATTGGATGACTGGTTCTCAGTCCCCCCATAGTTGATATCACTTTGAGGTCACGTTTTCAATGTATACAGTTCTCATTTCTTTGTTACTTTCGATTCATGGAAGTCGTTTGTAGGTGAAGGTTATTACTAAAATCCCTTAGTTTATTTTTCCTGAATGTACTACGAACAATTCAATGCATTATGGATTCCAGGGAATTATGGAATCAACCTTCCATGTTCGCGTGGTGAAAGCGGAATGATGTCCAGATCCGATGATAATCTCCTGAATGAAGCCTTTTCTCCCACCATTTTTCGTGCGGCGGCATTGGAGTGGCAGCGGTTGCTGGCGGATCACCTTCAACGGCTGACCGATCGCAAGAGTGTCGTTCTTAACTGGACCGAACCTCAGGCAGCCATTCTGGATGCAGCGGGCTGGATGAATCTCACACCGACGGGCTCGGTGGACTCGACCGTAACACGGCTGGGCGACATCGTAAGGAAGATGCTGAGCTCAGGGCAGAATCTGCATCATCCGCACTATATCGGACATCAGGTTCCGGCCTCCGTGCCACTCGCCGGATTGTTTGATGCTGTTTGTTCCGTGACTAATCAGGTCATGGCAATCTATGAAATGGGGCCGTGGGCGACGGCCGTCGAGCATGCTCTGGTCAATGCCCTTTGCGAAAAAGTTGGCTGGTCATCGGAAACCAGTACTGGACTTCTCACCCATGGTGGCTCCCTGGCGAATCTG
>JANPHT010000064.1:0-4960 GCA_031424595.1 Planctomycetota bacterium | reverse complement strand
ATACTCACCGGGCAGGATCAGACACATGGTGGCGACCGCAGCCAGCAAACAAATGGCGACGGAGACTTGAGTCATGGCGCTAGGCTTTCTGAGAGTTGAGTGGCGCGGTGAATGCCCTGTCTCATGCGGCTTTGAGCAGCTCGCGCACGTACAATGTGAAAAGAACGGCGAGCAACGTCAGCAGATTGAGAGCCATTCCAAAGCTCAACCGAAACGACCCCTGGAACCCACTTGCGGCTCGCCAAATTACAAGCCATCCCACGCCGCTCGTGACGATCCCGCTCGCGGCAGCCAGCGTGGCGAACCACAAACAGAAATCCTCGATGCGATCATTGGGAATGCCGCGAATCTCTCGGTACGGGGCAGAGGCGTCGAAGTAGTAACACAGCACGCCCAAGGCGAGCGCCGCCAGCCAGCAGAGCCACGCGGCATTCGCCAGTCGCGTGGCTGCTCGAGAGAACTCAGGATCGGATTTCGAGTGAGTCATGGAACGGTGTCTTTGCTTCTCGCGTTCGAGTGTCGTTTCGTCATTCAACGCCGGATCCGGATTCCTCTTTGCGAATTCGAAACTGGATCTCGTTCCACTTCCGAATTCCGAAAATGAGGACACTGACGCAGGGAATCACCAACAGGATTTTGTACCACAACGGGATCAGGCACCAGCGCGAACGCGGGCAGCGTGAAGAAAAAAACCATTGCGCCAACAGCAGCGAACACGAGCTTAGCAATTTGAACCCAATTCATCAGATCAACTCCTCACTTCTCAGGAATTGCGATTCCATTGTTCGATCAATGCATGACCAAGGCGCATTCCGGACTCAATTAAAGTCCAAACAGTTGTGCCAATCGCGACAAGCACCAGCATTGAAACCAGTCGCGGGCGCTTCGCGGTTTCCGACCGAAGGTACAAATATGCGAATGCTCCGAGCAGGAAAGTGGCGACGAGCAGGCCAATTACCTGGAGCAGGTCGTGTTCGATCGGGCCGATAAGGAAAACTTGTGCGAGTAGCGCCATGGTGATGATTGCTCCTGGTCTTGCAACTGTAGATGGTTGAAACTTCTTCTGTTGGCGCTCAGCCGAAAATAACGTTCCGCTGGACAAGACTACTTTCGCGGAGTCGATTTCATCGTCAGGTCCATGTGGACTTTGCCGTCGGGAGACTTGGTGAGGATGTGCGTTTCGATCGCGCCGTTGCCGATCAGTCGGCTCATTGCAGTGCGCGTCAGACCGGTCCCGTCACCGACTCCCTTCCACTCGAACGACTTGGCGGCTTCGTTCCACTGCCCGATGTTTTCTTCGAGTTCTCCATTGGCCCCCATGCGGACGTAGCGGAACGCCTGCTTGTTCGAGTCGTAGCCGGTGACGAACAGAGACTCCCTTTCACCAACTCCTGTGCGAGCGAGCACAAAGCGACCGTCGAGAATCCATTCGCCGGACGTGACGGTTTTCGTCGTGCCTCCTTGCGGCGAGACGACCGATGGCCGATGGATAGACTCGACGTCCTTGAGGCCGATGAATGGTTCCAGCTTCTTGACTTCGTCGGGGATCGATTGAATCGGCGTACCGATCTTCGCCCATTGTTCCGCCAGCGGTTTGCCGACGATGCCCGCTTGACGCTTCCGAATCCAAGCCATGTCGAACATCTTGCGGCCGTCGTTGCCGGTGAAGTCGAGCGATCCGTCAATCGTGGCCGCGTCGCGAAATCGTTCCGAGAATCTGTTGGTCGTGTTCGGCGGCGGTTCCACATCGGTGTGGTGAAACGACTTGTTCGCCGCATCCCAGGTTCCTGTCGAATGGGCGATGATCCCCGACGACTGAAAGAACCAGGTGATGTATTTGGACGACGCCGGGTCAAACGTCTGGAACCAGATCGCCTTCGTGACTTTTTCGGGTTCTCCAACGATGTGATTCACTTCCATGTGCTGAAGGAACCAGCCGTTAGGAACGAACTCGGCGTGGTTCGAGGTGCGGTACTTGATCTCCTGCGGCGTCCACTCCGCAGGCTTGCTCGTGACGTCGGAGGTCCAGTCGCCGACGTACTGGCGAAGGGCTTCAAGCTCATTCGGCTTCTCGCGCGGCTGTTGAGCCAACGCGGTTCCGCAGACCAGGACCAAACACGCCGTAACAAAAATCGTTTTCATCGAGCGGTTCCTTCTTGTGATTGTTGAGTTGCCGATCATTTCTTTCGCCGCGCCTCCGTCGTCGCGTCGAACAGGCCGCGGCCTGTTTCGTCTTTGATCAGGGTCTAATTGTCGAACGTATCGTCGTCGATTCAATGATTTTAGCCAGTGCCGACTAAATGATCGAATTCGAGCGAAGCGGACGGGATCGATGCAACCGGAGGTGACGCAACGGGAGCGGCGGCGGGACCTGGAACGGCCATCTGCAACCAAGCTGGCAGACTGAAGTCCACTCGTTCCGGAGGCAATTCCGGGTACGCCAGGAATCCGTTCATTCGCTTCCAGAAGGCTTGTTTCAGGCCCTCGTCGTGGAATACCAGTTTTCCGGATGCCTCGGCCTCCTGAACCAGCTTCAACATCGCCTCGACAGGTACGACGCTGATCTGCATTCCGACCACCTTGCCGCCGTACTTCTTGTAAAGCGCCTCTTGGCAGCGCAGCGGCAGCAGGTTCTCATAGGCCAACGTGGCCGGCACGGACTTCTGTTCCAGGGCCTGCACCGATCCCCGCTCCTGTCCTTGCAACGTAAGCCGTTCCAGCCACGGAAGATTGGGGGCGGCGAGTTTGCGGCGCACATCATCGAGCCTGGCCTGAGCCTTGGCTTCGTCAAACGGCGGCGTGGGGGTTGGACCTTTGCCGCCGCTTGCGGCGACAGCCTGCATCCTCTGCCAAAAGGCGTCGATCTCCGCCGGCGACAGCGTGAGCGATTGCGGATCGCAGAAATCGTCCATCAAGACACTGACGATCAGACTGTGCAGGCCGACCTCGACGGACCCGATACCGTTGCTGGGGCTGAGGCAGTCGCTGGCAAGGACGGGTTTGTCGAGCAGCGTCGCGACGGAAGCATTGTCGCTCCCGGCACTGGCGGGGAGCGCCGGCGCAGCGGCTGGTGCTGCAGTTGCGGGAGTTGTGGGAGTCGGCGCGGTGCTGGTGCCGCAACCGGTTAGCGCGACGACACTGACCAGAGCTAAAAAAAGTCGCGTGGACATGTCATGTTCTCCGGAAGGCATCTGAAATGGTTGGTGGTCCTGGTCGATGAACTCGCCAGAGTTCAGGACACTACTATAACGGTTTGAATTTTCGCGAATTCAGCTACTGAAATTCTCGGCCACAGTCCCAGACACGGACGGTTCCGCCGTCACCGCTGCTGACGAGCCGTCGCCCGTCGGGGCTGAACGCCAGCGAGAACACTCGTCCCTTCTGTCCGCTCAGCGTAAAAATCTGCTGGCCGGTTTCCACCGCCCAGAACCGGATGTTCGTGTCCGCGCAACCGGCGACGAGCCGCTTGCTGTCGGGACTAAATCGGACGCAGTAAATCCCGCCTGGGTCGGTCGTCGAGAATTTGTCCTGGCCCGTCGCCGCATCCCACACTGTCAGACGAAGCGACTTGCTCACGGCCGCAATCCAGCGGCCGTCACGGCTGTACGCGACGCAGCGGATCGCACCTCCTTCGGCCTGCGCGGACCAACTGCGTTGCTCGCCGTTCCAGAGTTCGATTGTGCCTTGCTCGTCGCCGCTGACGAGTGTCGTGTTGTCGGGTCCGAATGCGACCGCGGTGAACGTCGCTCCGGTCCGGTTGATCGTCGTGTTGAGTTTCCCGGTGGCCGAGTCCACGAGCTGGATCGTCGAATGAAAACCCGCCGCGATCCGCCGCCCGTCGGGGCTGAACGAGATGCTGTCGGAGTCGCGCGTACCGCCGCCGATGCGCCACACTTCGCGACCCTGCGCCACGTCCCACAGTCGGATCGAACTGTCCCAGCTCGTGCTCAGAATCTGTTCGCCCGACGGATGAAACGCGACCGTGCTGATGTAGCCCGAGTGGCCGGTGAATTCGCGAATTTGCTCGCCGGTCAAGGCGTTCCAGAGCAAGACGTTCTTGTGGGTGCCGGTCACGACGCGCAGGCCGTCAGGGCTAAACCCAACCGAGTAACCCCATTCATTCTGCGGCAGCTCGCGCGTGCGATCGGTGGGGGTCGTCTCCCAAATCGGCACGCTGCCGGCTGCGTCGCCACTGACGAGGACGCCACTGGTCCGGCTGAACGCGATTGGGCTTTCGATCGTCGTCTCACCCTTGAACGACGTGAGTTCCGCCGCGGTGCGTGAGTCCCAACTCTTCAGCAGCCCATCCATGCCGACGCCGAGAATTCGCTGGCCGTCAGTGCTCCACGCGACGTGTCGGGCACTGAACGGGATGCGCAGCGATTCTTGCCCGGTGATTGTGTCGCGCAGTTGGATGCTGCCACTCAACCCCGCAGTGCTGCTCGCGAGCTGCGTGCCGTCGTCACGGAACCCGATGTCTGTGATCAGACCGTCCAGGTTCGGCACATGCAACCGCTCCTCACCGCTGACCAGATCGAACACGCGAAGTTCGCTCTGGCTAGTCGACATCGGCAGACCGCACGCCAGCCGCTGGCCGTCGCGGCTGACGGCGATGGCCAGAGGAGTCGCCGAGCCGGGCAGCCGGATTGAACGCTGCTCACGCCCTGTTTTCACATCCCACAGCCGAATCGTGCCGTCACGATTTCCCGTCGCGATCGTCAGACCGTCGGGCAGAAACAGCAGAGTTGCAGCCGCCAAGGCAGAAACCTGATGCGTCGTGACGACCTGCTCGGCCAAGCCCGACGCGACCGCCCAGATTCGCAACTTGCCGTCGGACGAAATGCCGGCCAGGCGTTCGCCGTCGGCACTGAAGTCGAGCTTCGTGACGTACTGCTGATCGGTGTCGAGCGTGCGAAGCAGCTTACCAGTCTCGGCGTCCCACAACTTCACGGTCTTGTCG
>JANPHT010000063.1:0-44191 GCA_031424595.1 Planctomycetota bacterium | reverse complement strand
GGAGGCGGTTGGTCTTGGGCTTTCACGAATTCGGCGAGAGATAATGCCAGCCAAGTGCAGGGCTGAATCGTCAGACAATCAAGTTCAAAAGTCCCTGCGAATTGGCTGCTACGCAGTAGCAACCGTGGCTGCTACAGTGGTTTCTACAACTCTAAAAACATTGGAAAACACCAGTGTTTTTGAGTTCCACTGGATTCCCCCCGCCTCCAATCATTCAAACCCCCTTCTCTCGCAAGGCTTTATGGCAAGCGAGGCAAGGGGGTTTTGAACTTTCTGCGGTTGCAGTTGGAACTCTCACTGAGTCCACGCTTTTTTACTCCTTCTCTGCGCAGTCCGTTGGTAGACTGGACTTGGAGAGGAGACAGACATGCCAACAAAAAGAGTTGATCCGGGTCGTCAGCCTGCTCAGGAAATGCACGTCGATGCCCGGATGCTTGAAAAGGTTTCACGAGCCGACGTTCGTTTGGCAGGCGCATAATGGTGTCTTCATATCGCAAGTAAATTAGCGTTTTCCCGGGCACACTCGACTATCGATTAATTCTGAGGCCGGTCATTACGATTCGAGTCATCGGCGCGAAGTCATTGCCGTCCTGATATTGCTGCTGCTGTGTCAGTTCGTGGGTGTTTTTCTTCGTCTGGATGTAGTCAAGAATGAGACGAGTGCCCCGTGAGGTGCTGCAGATTCCAAGGACAGTCGATTCTCTTATTCTGAGCATTTTGAAAGGTTCTCAGGATGTCAGTGAAGCGATCGTCAGTGCCCGGACCGAAGGGTCGTCGTCGGTTTACGCGTGAGTTCAAGGAGGAGGCCGTTCAGCTGTTGCTGGATGGTCATTCGGCAAAGTCGGTGGCCAGTCGGCTGGGGCTGAAAGGTTCTCAGTGTCTCTATCGATGGAAGAAGGACCTGTTGACTCAAAGCGGCCCAGTCGCCGGGTCCCTGGAAGGTAGAGTGCGTGAACTGGAAGCGGAACTGAGACGCGTGGAACGTGAACGGGACATCTTAAAAAAAGCGTTGGCTATTTTCGGCCGCAGCGAATAGCAGATGTGTACGCGGCAGTGGAAGCTCTTTCGCGGGAAGGTGCGTGGCCGCTGGGGCAGATCTGTGAAACACTCAAGGTGACTCGCGGGGCTTACTACCGGTGGCAAGCGTCTGACGTCTCGGATCGTGAGACAGCTGAGCAGGCTTTGATTCCGGAAGTGCACCAGATCTTTCGACACCACAAGCGGCGTTATGGAGCACGTCGAATCGCGATTGAGATTCGTAAGCAAGGTCACATCTGTAGTCCGCGAAAGGCCGCAAAACTCATGAAAACACAGGGACTGCGGGCGATCCAGCCAAAGTCCTTCAAACCGAAGACAACTGACAGTCGTCATCGGCGGGGATACAGTCCGAATCTGATTCTGGAATCACCAGAGCTTAACCCTCAAGCTGTTAAACATGCTGGCACACAACGAAAAAGACCCTCGTCACTATGAAGGGACGAGGGTCTGAAACTCATCAACAGTACCAAACGTCTTACTGATCAAGTCCACTCCGGCAAAAACAATTGGTGCCCAATCGCGGCACACTTCACATTAACCACGCCACAGAGTGGCGTGAACAGACTAACATACACAGCCGGAGTTGCACAAAACACAATCAACAACAAACTAAGGTCACTAAACGATCATTTCTTCCAAAGGCGTCCTCCAGATTAAGGGAAAACTCGTCAACGGAAAAACAATTTCGCTAACGATTTTTATCGCCAGATGACGATCCGTCAATAAGAAATTCCAGAAATTTTTCCGGTGCCCAAATTCTGTAAAAATGATGTGACTTCTCGGTTCGGATTGCCGATTTCGGGGAGTTTGATCTGCATGTTGTTTTCTTCATTTTTACGCAGATGGATCATTCATCTACATCCACTTTCTTCCATTTTGCCAACACCCATTCGGCATCCGCCTCTTCGGCTTCAAATTCGAGCAGAACAACTGTCCCTGTGGGATTGGTGTCGGTGAAATCTGATCTGAGGGCGGAGTGTCTGTAGATCAGTCCTGAACCAGCAATTCGACGAAATCCGAGTGAAGCCAGTTCAGCGTCAGACAAGCCGGTGGTGCTGTGCCTCATCGCCACAACGGTTGCTTCGCTGAACTGTCATTGGGCGCTTCAAAACCAGCCACTCATGGGCGCTTCAAAACCAGCAGAGGTGTGAATGTTCAGTAGGTGGTCTGAAGCTTGCTTTTACAGCTCGCGGAATTGTTGCGAGCCAGTGTTTTGATTGAGTTTTAAGTGCTCTCTGATCTACTTATCGGCACTCGGACCCGGTGGGCGCTTGTGGCTGGTTTTGAAATTGTGCTTGATTCTTTCAAACTCCTGCGCAGCCATCATTCCGATGACCGAAAACAGCGACGACCGGGTGAGCCAGCGCTGCCGGAGCGATTCAGGAATTCTCTGCCTCGCTGGGATTTGAATCCGGCGGACTCTTCTTCTTTTTGTCCTTGGAATCATCGCTTGATCGTCCACCGTTTTTCAAACGGAAGCTGCGACCGGTCATCTCCACCACTTCAGCGGCCTGCAGGAAGCGATCCAGAATAGCTGTTGCGGCCGGTACGTCGCCGATGAGTTTGCCCCAGTCTTCATGGTGTCTTCTGCTTTCGGACCAGCGATCAGTGCTTTCCATAAGTTCTGGGTCAGCATATCGGCCAATTGTTTTCGTTCCGCCGAAAATGCCGCATACGATGCAAGCGGTTCAGCGAACTTCCGAAACAATGCCTGCGATTCTGATTTATCCATCGACAATTCCTTTCGGGCCGGAAGTGACCATTCTTTGCATTCAATTTCTCTTCTTCCCTATGAACTGAACAACGGAAGCCATGCCGGTGTGGAACTCCCCTTCAACGACCTCTCTCTCGACTTCTTGGCAAAGAACAACTTCACAATTTGGAAACTGTTTCTGGATGTCCACAGCGGTCATCAGCATATCAGGATCTTTCGGACCACCAGTGTTCCGAGACAGTTGTGACGTTGAGTACGCTTCGAGAAGAATGATGCCTCCGGGCTTCAAGCTTTGCTCCACCAGTGGATAAAGCTGCCGTCGAACATCACTCGGCAGATGTGCAGAAATTGACACGACTGAACCGTAGGTATTCGCTGGCGGTGCATACGTCGCAAGGTCAGCAACCTCAGTTCTGATTGATACGCTTTTGGATTCGGCAAGCTTTTGTGCTTTGGCAAGTCCCACTTCTGATCCATCGACACCAAGTACATCCAAACCGAGTGACGCCAGAAACACAGCATTTCGTCCCTCTCCTTCGGCTAAGCTCAGCACCGGACCTGTGAGTAGCTTTGCGTTTTCCACAAGAAATGAATTTGGCTCCGTTCCGTATGCAAACTCGTTGCTGCCATATCGCTCATTCCACATGATTTGCGTCAACCTTCATCTCGATCTTCGTTGTGTGTAGTGCTGTTTTGCCAACTTGCTGAAAAGGACTGTCCTTTATGAGCAACGACAGTAGCCGGTCTGCCTGCAATCACAGTATCTTACCACAAAATGAGCAAAGTCTCTTCGCACTCTGGATAACGATCATCGGCTGGTGACAACCGAACTCGCTCCACAACGAATCCACACTTTTGAAGCACTCGCAGCGATGCACTATTGCTGGTCGCAACACGAGCGTGCAGTGGCCGAACTGAGACTTCAGTTGAAAGCAATTCCAACGCCCGTGAAGCGATTCCTCTTCCCCAAAACTCTCTGCCGAGCCAATAGCCGACAGAATCAAGACCGTCCATCTTGAAGCACGAAATACAGCCAGCCAATTCATCGCCAACCAAAATCGCTCTCGCTGTCACGTGTGGATCTCTTAGAGCGTTTTCCCAGTGAGCATCGAAAACATCAGCACTTCTTGGAATTGTTACGGCAATACGATTTGATTCCGGGTCGATTTGAAATTCATAGATGCGTGGCAAATCCTCTCGCGCGACATTCCGAAGACAGACAACCGCCATGTCTTATGGTCCTTCAACGTGCTTCGCCAACTTGTCCAGTGTCTGATATCCAAACTCGACCGCACCGAAGCCGATGCCTGCTTTTCGCTGTTCGACTGTTGGGTGAAGTTGTCGAAGAGTGATGACCGTTTTCCCGTCGCTCTGCTCATCAAATGTAATTGTCGTTCTGAACTGACCCGGATCATTGTCAACATCGGAGCCGTGGTCAAAGACAATGCGTTCCGGGGAAGTGAGTTCCAAAAACACCATTCGGCTTTCCCATCGAGTTCCGTCTGGGGCAACCATCACGTATCGCCACATTCCGCCGACACGAATGTCGCCGTTGACTGATTCTATTGTAAATCCTGCCGGACCAAACCATTGGCTCAAATGTTCGATTTTCGTCCATGCTTCGAACACTCGTGTACGTGATGCGTTAATCACACGTGACAACACGATCTCTCGGTCAAGTGCCCATGTGTCGAGTGGGTTGGATTGATTGGCCATCGGTTGGTTCCGAGTTGAGGTTATGTCTGTTGAATTGTTTTGACGTGAGCGACAAGCTGATCCAGTGCTGTTCCCCAGCCTTGGTGAAATCCCATCGCCTTGTGTTTTTCGCAACCGGATTCATCCTGATGCAATGCCGTGGCGACATACCTTGTTCCAGTCCCTTCGGATTGCATCGTGATGATTGCCGTAAATGGCAGGTCGCCTACTGGTGCTGGCCGATAACCGGGATGCAGAACTGACGTAAATACGAGTCGCTCCATCGGCATGACTTCCACAAAGCAGCCAATGTTGGGGAATTCCTGCCCTTCCGGTGAAAGCATCGTCGTTCTGAAAATACCACCGGGCCGCAGATCAATTTCGCAATCGGAAACTCCCCACGGCTTGGGGCAAAACCATACTTTGAGATGCTCAGGTTTCGTCCACGCTTCCCAGACAAGGTGTCGTGGAACGTCTACAAATCTTTCAAGTACAAGATCCAGCTTGGGATCGATGACAGGTTTAACACTCACGAGTTCTTGTCCTTTTGATTGAGTTTCTTCAAGTATTCATCGAGCCGATCCAGTCGGGACTCCCACAACTGACGCTGTTGAGACAACCAGTCTTCAGCGACCTTGAGCCGCTGTGGATCGATCTCAAATGTTCGAACTCTGCCCTTCTTTTTGGACTTCACCAATCGGCTCTTTTCCAGAACTGAAAGATGCTGAACAAAAGAAGGAAGCTTCATGGCGAAAGGTTCCGCTAATTCGCTGACCGTTGCTGGCCCCTGTGAAAGACGCTCCAAAACTTTGCGACGTGTCGAGTCGGACAAGGCTTGAAAAATGTCATCGGCTACGGCTGACTGAACCATCTTGACTCCAATCCCAGTAATCGGCGGCTTGAACCGACAGCTGGATTGTATTGATGCACATACTTAGGTCAATGCCTAAGTGTCAAGTTTCAGAATCGGTACGCCTCACGCCACCATCCAGAACCGTTTTACTGGATTTCGCTCTTTGATAAGATCAGCTTTACATAATCAAAGTGATTGGAGGAGGTGATCATGGATGCAATTCAAGTCATTCTGCGACTGCATCAGCACCGGGCTTGGGAAAATCGCAATTTGTTGGCGGCAGCCAAGCTGCTGAGTCCCTTTGGCTTGAAGCACTGCCTGGAGATGAAGATGCACCTGCTCAGTACACGAAGGCACAGATTATCAATATGCTGAAACGATCCGGTCGTGGAAACCTCCCTGATACGATCCTGATTCTGATGGCTCGACATGAAGTTTTTTGATCGTTTCTGGAGTAGTACCATGCAGAAAGGGTCCAAGACCACAGAACAGGATGAAAAACTTGGCGTACTGGATCTGCCAAGAGCAATCACTCTGATCGTGCTGTTTGGTATTGCCGTGGTGGTAGTCCGCACGTTTCATGTTGGAAGCTGGCCAGCATTCATCTTCACGTTTTTGCTGGGCAGTTTCCTTGCGATGATGGCCGGTGGATTGGTTGGCGTTCACACGGTTCCTTCGGGAATGACTTTTGTAGCCTTCAGCGGTCTCATTGAAGGCATCGTTCAAGGCTGGTCACGTTATGGTTTTGTCGGGGCCATCGGCGGTGCAGTCGCAGGACTGATCGTCGGTTGCATCATCGGGATACTTCCTGTGATGATCGCTCAGTTGATCGTGATATTGTTCGGCTACGACATCATCGTCTCTGAAAAGATGAAAGAGGGTCACGACGAGCCGACAGAGAATCCTTGATGTCATGGCGGATTTGGCAAAGCGAGTGTCTGAGAATGTCCCTGGCGATTTCTTTGTGGACTCAACCGACATTGACTGTGATCCCAACTCCGGGGCATGGTCAGCGGGTTCGATTGCCTGCGAGTACAATGGCAGAACAGATGGCTCAGCTTATAGATCGAATGTGATTTGCCGATGAATCTGGAATTGCCTGCCATTATCAGGCTCGATCAAACTGCTCTATTTAGGACTCGTGATGAAGACAGTTCTCTTTCTCTGCACCGGAAACTACTACCGCAGTCGATATGCGGAAATCCTGTTCAACGCAAAGGCGGAGGAAATGGGACTGGAATGGAATGCGGTGTCCAGAGGACTTGCTCCCGATCCTCGAAATCCCGGTCCGATGTTCCATGAGACAATGAAGGCATTACGGAAACAAGGCATTTCGGTCGAAAGCCATCTGCGGTTTCCGATGAAAGTCACGGAAGCAGACTTCGAATCAAATGATCGTGTTGTTGCAGTCAAAGAAGCTGAACATCGCCCAATGATGTTACGAAATTTTCCGAACTGGGTGACAAAAGTCGAATTCTGGAATGTTCATGATCTGGACTGCTGCGGCCCGGAGGAAGCGATTCCACATCTGGATCGAGAAGTGGCAGAATTGTTGGTGAGGCTCGACAATGCAAATCGTGAACCCTCCATTTGATTGTCTGCTTTGGATCAGGAAAGATCATCACTGTTCATGGTATTTCGAGTACACATGGCACGCATCTTCTTGGCTATCGTTGGGGCTGCTTATATCTTTCTGGCAGTGTGGTGCTCCATGATGCCGGACAAAACGTCAATGGCGGTGGGCTTCACTCTCCAACCCGGTTCAGGACAATCTGAGTTTCTCACTGTCTATGGCGGATTGGAACTGGCAATCGGCATTGCTTTTCTTTGGCCGCTCTATCGTCCAGCAGAAGTCACTTTTCCGCTGTTCCTTTGCTTGCTGATTCACGGATGTCTTGTCGGATTCCGGACAGCAGGTTTTGCGTTGTACACCGGAATTCCACCCGCAACATTTGCCCTTGCAGCGACTGAATGGATCATCTTTGTCGGAGCAGCCATCTTGTATTGGAGGAAGCGATAGACGTGCTGCCCGCTCCACCTTGATCCACTCGACTTCCATCTTGAACGGCCCGGCCTTCTTGTCGCCCAACAGAAAACCTACGGAAGTAACCTCTTCGGGTTTTACAGCACCAGCCTCCTTCACGACTCGGCCAAATGAAGTCGCTTCGAATTCATCGAGCGGCACTTTGACTTCGATCCATTCATCCTTCTTGGTTTGCACCGTGGCTCGGTATGAGAAGGCCGTTCTTGATCTGTTTGGGTATAAGTTCAGCGTGTATTCCCGCCCATCGCCTTTCACTTTGGCAACCAGCGTATCGCCTTTCTCCAGATCGAGCTTCTTGGCCTTCGACCGCACCGAGGCGAAACCATCATTGTTTGCTAAAGACAGTGTACCGAAGAACTCCATTGTCTTCTCATCGGTGATCTTGAAGTTGCCTTCAGAGACGCCGCCCATAACGCCATCATTGACTGTCTGCCACTGTTTAGTAGAGTCGCCTTCAGTGAAGTCGAATAATGGAATTGGGGCGTCATGAGCCATCGCCGTTGGCACCATCAACAGGGCCAAACAGCCCGACAGGTAAGCAAGTTTCATTCGACACACTCCTGAAGACTCTACCAACTCCGCATCATGTTCGTATCTTACGATGACAGATCGCCCATTCAAACAGAGCATCGCATTCCTGCTCCATCACTCCGGCGATCAGTGTACAGTTCCATGCAGGACTGCGACGAACCACTTCTTCCGCCAGAATGTCGATCTGTCGCCAGCCCATTCGTTGAAGGGTTCGAATTGACGTGCCGAAGACGACTGTTTCGATGCCGGTCCAAAGGATCGCTCCCTGGCACATCGGACAGGGTTCCGCTGTCGTGTACAAGACAAGGCTCTTCCCCTTGGAACAGACACCGGAAGAGACCAGTGTGTTGATGGCGTCGATCTCGCCGTGCCAAGTCGGGTTGACTGAGGTCTTGTTCCAACCTTCGGCGAGTATATTGCCAGTTTCCCGGTCCACGATGACGGCACCAAATGGCACCGTTGGGACTTTGCCTGCCAATCCAATCGCCCGACGTATGTAGAGTTCGTGTTCGAGTTCGTTCATTACTTCCTGCTGTCAATTTCCTTCCTGCACTCCGGGCATGTGTGGAAGCGGGTGCCCGTGCAGCACACAAGATGCTCGAAACACAGTTTCGTCTCACCACACTCCCAGCACTGAGCCATAACCTTCTCTGGTTGTTCCTGCGGCAGTGTTCCACTTTCAAAAGTATCCATGACATGTTCCTCGTGATTGTGAAAATTGTTTAACCCGTAATCTGGCGAATCTCAGGAAGGGGAAAGGCTGAATTGACGGCTCGAAACATCGCCGCCGCAGAGTTCCGTCCGAATCGTTTCTGTGTGCGACGGACCAGCGGATAACCCAGTCGTGTCAAAAAGTGGTTCGGTTTGGAAAAGGCCACGATGTCGTACCACACGCTGTTGGTGTTTTGGTCCCACTCAATCAGGAATAGTTCTTCACCACTTTCAACGTGGCCGGGCAGCGTGCCGTAAGCGAAACCGAACTTACTGATCGGACCTGACGCATCTACAACGTACACAATCCTGCAACAGTTGAGTGTACACAGGCCATCCCCTGTCCGCTTTGAGCAGGATGTTGGCCCGCTTGACCGTTTGGCTCGTTCCCTTCAGCTTTTTGATAATCCCCTGGCAGACCGAGCGTTCTTCGTCTGACAAATCAACGATAAATTTCTTGAGACTCATTGCGACTTCCATGGCGAGTGAGTGTGAAATAGATGTCCTCACTCTCGCAGAAAATCGCTATCTTTGAAACCCTCATTTTTTGCTGTGACAGACCACTAGTCACTTGTGGCCGTTTTAATGACTGCGTCGAAGGCGAGTTTCGGCTGATTGGTTCCGTCGAACAGCAGTGGGCGTCCGCGAGATCTCCAGGACAGTGCATCATTGGGTCCCCAAAACGTCACGATCTCGATGGCGTCGCGGTGTTTCACAAATGCGCGGAACAGTCCGGCGTACGCATCCGCCAACCGCTTGTCGGCTTCGGCAACCAATCCGCCTTCAATTGTTTGAGCATTGGCGCTTATGTCTGCGCCAATCCCGCGTTGCCCTCCAACAGCAGAGTTGACGTCGAGTTCAGTGATGTGAATGGGAAGCCCCAGAGTCTCCATTTCGGTCAACGCCTCGTCCATCGTCTCAAACGATGTCGAAACATTACAATGGGCTTGGGAGCCAATGGCCTTGATGGGCACGTTTTGCTCCTGAAGTGCCCTGATTAAGGCGATCAGTTTTCGTCGCTTCTCAGGATTCTCTAACCCATAATCGTTGTAACGAAGGATTGCATCCGGATCCGCTTCATGGGCATACTCAAATGCTTTTGCAATAAAGTCCGGGCCGATGATCACGGACCAGGGTGATTTTCTTAGAATCTCGTCACCGTTGTCGGCGATCGCTTCATTCACCACGTCCCAAACTTTGATCTTGCCTTTGTAGCGACCAACCACGGTGTGAATGTGTTCTCGCATCCGTTCAAGCAATTCTTCGCGTGACGCACGCGGTCCGTTTAAGTCAAAAGGACGGAAGCGACCGAACCCACCGGGTCCAAAGCTTCGCGGCCCACTTTTTCCCGCTCCGCCAGCAATGGGTGTTTCGGCATCAACGGGTGCAGCAGGCGGCTTTTCGCCAGCACCAGGCGGCAAATGCGTTCCTTCAAAAACCCAGTTTGGCGTTTGCGAGTGCCAGACCAAAGTATGCCCCGCCACACTCATGTGATTGCGGGCCGCGAATTCCATGAGTGCATCGCCTGCCTCGAAGTTATAACCGTCAGAGCCAGGTCGTGGGTGAATCAATTGCCATTTCATCTCATTTTCAGCAACGATCTGGTTGAATTGCTTTCTCACCAACTCGATATCGGCCTGGACTTCTTCATTGGAACGCCGAAAGCCACGGCCAGATGTTATGGAGCGATTTACCGCCGTGCCCACCAGGAAGTGCTTTTTGAAAACCGAGTGAAGTGCAACGATTTCTTTGGATTCCAAAATCGTTGGTTCATCGGCAAGTGGGTTGTCTACGGTAGCGACTGCGACTGGTTTGTCCTGAAAAACACTCTGCGAAAACCAGTAGAGACTGCTGCTCCAGTGTGCCGGGTCATGACCGTGGGCATCGACATGCCACACGTGATCAATGCCGTTGGTTTTCAGGAATTGATGCATGTTCTGGCTGATACGAATCAGGCCATCTTTGTTGCCGCACGAGATCCACAGCAGTCTGAGTTTGGACTTCGCAGCAGCAACATCCGGGATCAGTTCTTCCGGCTTCTTCGTATTTGGAGCGGCAGAGAATGGGCCAATCCACGCGAAGGTGTCAAGGTTGCCGAGTCCAAAGTTGAAGGATTGTCCGCCGCCCATAGAAAGACCGGCTATGGCGCGCATCTCGCGAGTCTTGTCAATGGAGTATTTTGCTTCGATTGCCGGAATCACATCATCCAACAGGTCGCGTTCGAAGACGGCAAAGGCCGGAGCGCTCTGCATAACGTTCCCTTCCGCGCGGTCATTCTCTTGAGCCCGACCGTTTGGCATGACGATGATCATCGGCACAGCTTTGCCTTCAGCGATCAGGTTGTCGAGAATCACGTTGGGAGAAGCAAACCGTTGCCATTCGGTTTCGTCACCGCCAATGCCGTGAAGCAGGTAAACGACCGGATACTTCTTCTCCGTCGAATAACCCGGCGGCGTGTAGACGTTCATCTTTCGCGTCGTGCCCACAGTCTTCGACTCGTATTCGATCATCTCCAGCTTGCCTTGAGGAATGTCCCCACGCTCGGACTTGAACCCTTCCGGCGGTCCGGCATATACGGCGACGTCATCCGGACTCAGTTCTATCGGTCCACCGAAGCCACCACGTCGACGACCCTGCGGAGGCTCCTGTGAATTCTGCGGCGCTGGTTCTGGTTTCCTGGCGACAACGTCACCCAGCATCAGAACTCGAACCGCTTCCTGACTGCATGCCGGTCGGTTCAACACAATCGTAAGCACGATCGCAACCTTACCGATTCGTGTCAGCAACGACTGTAAACTATGGTGTAACCCTGTTGGAAAGTTTGTCATAATTGATATCCGAGATGGTTGGAGGGCGACACTTATGGATGAATTTCGAGAACAAACTTGTACGGTGAATTTTGAAACAAGTGCCTATGACTCGACGCTGGAATTCAATCTTCTAATTGGTCGAATTAGTTGATTCTCCAACAAGTTGATGATCAGCGTTCAGCGATTCCGCCATTTGGGTCAGCAGCCTGACCAGAGTTTCGCCCTCACCGGGTTCAAAGGAATCAAACATCTGTTGGCGAATCGCTTCTCCAGCATCCCAGAGTTGCCGAAACTTTCGCTTTCCGGCCGCTGTCAACGCGGCTGTTCTGGCTCGAGAATCGCTGGGGTGCGGATCGCGTCGCACCAGACCTTGTTTTTCCAAAAGCACGAGCATAGCTCGGACTGTGCTGGGATCGGAAGGCATGCGACCCGCCAGTTCCCGCTGGGTTAACGCATCCCCGCGTGTGAGCGTCGCAAGAAGGACGAACTGATCGGCAGTGACGCCTAAGCTCGCAAATCGCGTCTCCGAGCGACGATGAAGGGCAAGATAAGCCGCCCGCAATGCCATCGGCAGCTGGTCTTTGACTGACATCTTTGACCTCGAACAGAAGTTGGTGCGCATACGCACGATGTTTAAATGTAGGTTAAGGTTGAGGCAATGACAATCGCGGCGAGCATTCCAAATGACAGAACATTTGACGTCAAGTCGCCATGCATTTCGCGGAGACTACTTGTAAGGGGGCAGTGTCAAGCTCACGAGATTTTCAACATGAGACCAAAAAACTCGACACAAGTACGAGGGCTGAGCACTTGCATAACTCATTGATTACGGAAGTGAGCTTCGAAAATCGAAGACTCTCCAGACCGGTTTTAGTCGCAGATCTCATCCTTCATCCGAAGTGGCATGTCTGTTGCAAACAGATACTCCTCTTTAATGGTTGCGATCGCGTCAAACACAACGGCGCAGGCCGGAGCGTTGGCGGGATCGTGGGCTTGATCTGCCAGACATTTCTCGTACGCCTCCTGAGTGACGATGGTCACGGCAACCCAGAACTCCATGGTCGGGATGGGTCCGAAAATGTCCTGTAATAAATTGTTCAACATACTGTTCTCCTTGATTCCGCGGATTCATATCGAGAGATTCGATGCGCGGCTCATCGTGTCCCTCCCGCATGGCAGAACCATCCGGGCGAAGCACTTCCAAGAAGAACCGACTGACGGATCAAGCTTCATCCGCATCTTTTGCGGCACACAATGGCACATCAGTTTTTGGACGACAACCAGAATGATCTCGTGTCGCTGGCTCAAATCCTCGGCCACGAGAATCTGAACACAACTGCCCGTTACACAAAGCGAACTCAGGATCAGCTTGGGGCAGCGGCGGATCGAATGAGTTATTGAGACAATTGAGCGACAGTGTCAGATGTTCGCCGCCAACACACCGACATTCACGTGGAAGTAGTTCGCCAGTGCGTGGATCATCTTTCGACTGAACGGTTTCTTTCCGGCGAGCACCTCGGAAATCGTGGACTTGGGCAGACCTGTGTCCCGGCTCAACTGCATCTGAGACACCCCCTTGGCCTCCATCAGATGACGCAGCATGTCAGCATCGGATGCTGGATCAATTGCATGATGCTCATCCTCATAAGAACCCACTAGATCGCTCAATGCGTCGAGATACGTCTCTTCGCCGTCATCAAGCGTGCCACGAGCAAGCACCACATCCATCACCCGCTGTGCTTCGGTCAGATGTTCGTCCGACTTGATCGACGCCAAAGGAAAATCGAGTACAAGCTCCATGTACGAATCTCGATTTTTCCCTTTCAATCGGAACTTTGTATTGGTCGCCATTGTCAGGTTCCTTTATTCTTTCGCTTCACAGGAATAGATTTGGACTTGCTGCTGATCTTCGCAGGCGGTGATTCGTAGCAGCCGCAGTCGGTCTTCCATTTATCTTCATCATATTCTGCGTGTGTCATGCACTTCAGGATGAAGACTTTTTGGCTCGGAGACAATATGCGAGTTACAAGCCGGTACTTGTTTCCCCCGATGTTGAACACCACGCAGTTCCCCACGAGGCTCGCAGATCCAAACTCGCCTTTGACATCTGCCCATGAATTCCACGCTACGCTTTTGTGGCTGATGTGGGTGTACCACGCACGCAAAGGGCCTTCGGAGTCCTCATATCCGGGCGTCTCCCAAAACTCTCGAAGTCGTGTTTTTGAGATGATTCGCATATATTTTACCTCTCATATCGACCCCCAGCGGCATCTTAGTTCGTAAAACTCGAACAAACAAGAGGGAAGTTCGTAAAATGCGAACAGGTTTCATGTGGCCGGTACTGATTCTGGTGCAAGACACCCGCTTACTCTTTGGAATTACTCAAACCAATCCAAGGAGCACGAAATGTCGAATCGAACCGCAATTGCCAATGGTGCCGATCTGGTTCAGCAGCAAGCCGCATCTGATGGCAACGCAGTACAAGCCGCCCACAAAGCCGTAGAAGTCGTCGAAGCCGCGCTTGGTCGGCGGTTCGCTGTCGCCCACATGCCATTTGCCGGCGGCAGCCGTGCGATAGCCGGCGGTCTTGAGCACCTGCGCGATGGTCACGCAGTTCGTGTTCAGCGCCCCGCGATAGCCGGGGAACTCCTCACCTTTATCGCCCGCGCCGGGAAATTTTGCGGCCTGATCGGAAGTCATCAGCCCGATGCCCGCCTGATGCGGATAAAGTCCCGTGAGCAGCGACGCACGCGAGGGGCAGCAGAGCGTGCAGGTATAGAACTGCGTGAAGCGCAGCCCTCCCGCCGCGAGCGAGTCGAGATTCGGCGTGCGGATCTCGCCCCCGTAGCACCCGAGGTCCGACCAGCCGAGATCGTCGGCGAGGATGATGAGGATGTTCGGCTTGTCAGCAGCAGCGTGCAGCGCAGCCAGCGGAACCAACATCAGGGCGGTGATGAGCGTGACGATGCGTATCATTGCTTCGCTTTCTTGTTCTTGTTTTTCTCCGGCGTGGCTTCGGCTGTCTTGGTGCGAGGGGAAGGGTATTGATCGAAGACATCGCCCTGGCCGTGGGCGCGCGGGTCGTTCTGTTTCTTGAGTTCGATCATGAGCGTCTCGCGCAGGATAGAGACTTTTCCTGCGTATGCAGGATTGGTGGCGAGGTTCACCACGCAGTCGGGATCGCTGGCGAGGTCGAACAGTTGGTCGGTCGGACGCTTGCCGAAGGCGTGCTGCCAGAAGGGATCCGTCTCGCCGCTCTCCGTCGCGAGAGTTTTGCTCGGGCTGGCGTCGGTGTCCTTCGTGCCCAACTCGGGATTGCCGCACGGCCAGCGGTCCGGCGCGAAGTTGTGGATGTAAAACAGATTGCCGCTGCGAATCGCCCGCGCGGGATAGCCGAGACCCGCCGGCGAGCCAGGCCGGGCGAGCACGTCATTGCGCTCGCGTCCGACGATGACCATGCCGCGTTCGCTCTTCGCTTCGTTGCGGAGCAAATCGGTGAAGCTGCGACCAGTGATGGGAGACATGCCCTGCACGGCGCCATTCACGCCAAACAATTCGAGGAACGTCGGCGCGAGGTCGATGAAGCTGATGAACTCGGCGACGCGGCGGCCCGGTTTCGCGATGCCCGCGGGCCACGCGGCGACGAACGGGATGTGATGCGCGTCGTCGTAGGTGTGACCTTTCACGCGAGGAAACGGCATGCCGTGATCCGAGGTGACAATGATCAACGTGTTCTTCGCCTCACCGCTGGCTTCGAGCGCGGCGAGCAATGAGCCGACCTGCGCGTCGTAGGCTTCCACCTCGATCGCGTAGTCGAGCATGTCGCGGCGGATGAGATCGTTGTCGGGCCAGTAGGCGGGCACGCGGTCGATGTCCGATGGCTTCTTGCCGGCGGCGATGCCGGAGTCGGGCTTGTAAGAGCGGTGCGGGTTGTGACTGCCGAACCAGTAGAAGAACGGCGTGCCCGGCGCGCGCTTCCTCAGAAACGCGGTGAGGCCAGCGCCCGGGTCATTCGCATTTTTTCCGCCGTCTCCGCCGAGGGCGAAGTTGCGCTGGCTGCCATCGGTCAGCTTCGCTTCGCCGGGGCCCCAGGTCTTGCCCGCGCCGCCGGTTTGAATGCCGGCCTTCGCGATCGCTTCGCTGAAAGCCATGAACTTCGCGGGGAAATAAGGCTGATGATTCGCCGCGTCCTCAAGCTGCCACGGATTGCGGCCGGTGAGGATGGAAGCGCGGGACGGCGCGCACTTGGAGGTCGGTGTGTAGGCGTTGTCGAAGACCAGGCCCGACTTCGCGAGGCGGTCAATGTTCGGCGTCTTCACCCAGTTGCAGCCATACGCCTCGCCGAAATGACGCGACGCATCGTCAGCGATAATGAAGAGGACATTGGGCCGGGCCACCGTTGCCTCCTCCGCCCGTCCGACGCTATGCAGAAACACGATAAGGGTGAAGATCAATGTGAAGGTTTGTTTCATGTGTGAATTCCGTTACCGCTTTGCTTTGGGATTTGAAGTTTCCTCATTACAGCTCGGGGAGTGACGCTTTCTTCTTCTTCGCTTTGGCTCCACCCGCGCTTCCTTGCTCGGGTGCATCGTAGTGCGGAGTGCGAGCGTGGCAACGAGGATGTGTTTCATTAATGTTTAGCTTTGTTCGATGAGTTGGTGGATTTGATTGTTGTCTACAGCTTCACGATTCGCTGGCCGGACTCAATCTTCGGTTTGGGTTCCAATCCGGAAAGAATTTGTGCATCAGGTTTGTCCGGGCCGAGTTTGATGGTGTGTTTACCCGTGGAATAGACGCGCGGATGGAAGCGGCCGGCCCGAGTGCGAACCGTGTAGAGGACTTCGCCGGTGGCGTCCTCGATGACTTGTAC
This sequence comes from Planctomycetota bacterium, assembly GCA_031424595.1. Classification (GTDB taxonomy): domain Bacteria; phylum Planctomycetota; class Planctomycetia; order Planctomycetales; family Planctomycetaceae; genus SXXK01. The sequence continues at coordinate 27,925 of JANPHT010000063.1, read as the reverse complement.
GACGGGGTTGCACGCACTTCATCTCCGCGCCGCCGCTGTAGTCCTGGCTCCACTGACGGAGGAACGTTTCTTGCCGCTGCCCCAACAATTCCAGGCCGGGCAGATCGATGGTCTTTGGGTCGTACGACGGATCGTTGATGTGATCGGGCCGCGGCCCCATCTGAGGAAGCTTGCCGGCGGGGCCGGTCTTGAACTTTCGGTCTTCCAGAATGGCGAAATCGATGCCGCCGACGATCATCCTTGTGAAGTAGACGCTGATGTCGCGGTTGACGGGCGCGGGATCGGGCGAATCCGGCAGATGCCAACTCTGCTGCCGCTGCACCTGATTCACATACGCGACGGGATAGCGATAGCCTCCGTCGGCATCGCCTTCGATGTGGGACTGGACCATCACCGAGCGCGTGAGCGGTTGGTGCAATTGGAAATCGTGCAAGCCGCGGAGCAAGGCCGACGCGGCGAACTGCTGGAACTCCGCACTTGTCTCGCACGAAACATCGACCCGCTGCACTCCGACGGAGCCGACCTTCACGAGGCGATCATGAGCATCGTCCGCCGCGCGGCCTGTTCGACCCAGGCGTCAACGGGCCAAAAGGGGATCGGTCCATCAAATCGGTGTCGATTCAACAGCCACACGAATCACTTTGAGTTGAGCAGCCCCAGCATCACTTTCCCCATTGCGTCGCCGATGAGGTAGTAGGTCTCGGCGTTGGTATTCCAGTGATAGCCCTGGCCGCTCGGAGATTGTTCTTGCGGACGCCAGAACGCGCGGGTGCCGACGAAGGCGACGTTGCCTTTGAATTCGGGATGCTCGGCGACGGCGGCTTGAGCTTTCATCAGTGAGAGAGCACGCGGATGTTTCTCTTCGGGGCCGGTCATGCCGGTCTCGGCGATCACGAACGGGAGTTTTTCTACTCCAAGATCGCGACGGATGTCATGGATGAAGTGGGCCATGTTGCTTTCGTAGGCCGCGTTGTGCTTGTCGTCGATGCGGTCGTTCCACCCTTGATGCCAGCCGAAGCCGACGAGTTCATAGCGTCCGTCGGAACCGGGGACCAATTCCTTGATGTTCGCGAGCGCGGCTTTGGTCAGCGTTAGCGTCTCGCGGTAGTACTTGCCGACGATGGCCGGGTCTTGCGCGATCGCGGCATCTGTTTTCTCGCCGAGCGAATACGGAACTTTCCCGGCGCTCGGCGAACGAAAATCGACCGCGAGGCTCTTGCCGCCCCACGCGCATTTGATGAGCAGCACCGGTTGGTCGAACGCATCGCCGACGACGTTGCCAAATCCCAGTTCCGGTCCGATGCGATCGTTCTTGGCTCCGTAGCCCACCGTCAACGGCCCCTTGCGGTCGAGATACGAGATCCACACATCGTCGCGCACGATCCACTTGCCGTCCTGGTCCACAAGATGCTTGAAACGGGGAGCGGTCGCCGCGTCTTTCACGACGAACTCCAAACTCCCTCGACCGCCGTTGCGTTTCAGGTCGGCCTCGATGAATCCGGCTCCTTCCATGTTCGACTGCCCGGCCAGGATGAAAACCTTGACCGGCTTCGGCGAGTCCGCCAGCGAACCGGTCAAAAGCTGCAGCGAAATCACGATCGCGATGAATGTCGAATGCCAAAGTTTCATGGGGTCCTCGATCAAAAGAATTTCAGTTTCGTCAACGATTGGTGGCCGTCGACGCGCCGGCTCGTCAGCAACCTGCGCGGCGACCTCGGTCATTCTGCGGTTCGACGGTCCAAACCTTAACGTCGTCGAGCAGCAGCGATTCGCCGCGCATGACGAAACGATAGCCGGTCTTCTCCACGTCCAAACTCGGTTCGCGAACATCCAGTTGTTGCAGCGTTAGCACAGCCGCGTGCATGTCCTCCTTCTTCTCGCGACCGACAAGCGCGCCGTCTTTGATTTCCCAATTCCCTTTGTTCGCAACCCAACCCTTACCGAGTTCCTTGCCGGAAAAACTCTTCTCCAGAATCGAGCTGCCGGGCTTGGCCAGCAGCGGCTTGAGCTCCGTTCCTTTCCCGGCCTGAAGGACCGAACCGAACCAAAGAACGCTCAACAGAGCCAAGCTAACGACGAAGTTTCGATGAGGCATCTTCAAATTCCTTGGAAAACAAGTGAGGTGGTTCGCGCTTCTATTGCGACTTCTCTTTCGCGGCCTTCTTACCTTTGGGAGTCGCCGTGGCCTGGGGAGCTTGCGGTTCGTCTTGTTTGCCGAACTTGGCGCGGCGATCGCGTTCGTGAAGGTCGGTGGAGGCGAAAGCTCCTTCACGCACCGGCTGATGAGCCTTCGCAGCCAGGTCGGTCAGCTTGCCGAGGATCGAGGAATGCGCGGCAGCGACGTCTTTTGATTCGCTGGGGTCTGCGGCGAGATCGTACAGTTCCCAGGCTTGCGCCGGTTTGGGTCGAACGGCTCGCCATGGGCCTTGTCGGATCGCTGTCCAGCCGCTGATTTCCCAATAGAGAAACTCGTGCTGCGGTTGCTTCCGTCCGGCCGCCGAATCACCAATCAACTCGGGCAGAATCGAAAGGCCATCGACATCAGCTGGGGCCTTTGCACCGGTGACTTCCGCGATCGTCGGCAGCACGTCCGGAAAATATCCGAGATGCTCGCTGACTCGACCCGGTGCGATCTGGCCGGGCCAACGGGCGATAAACGGGACGCGAATTCCCCCTTCGTACAGCGTTCCCTTCGTGCCGCGATACTCGACACCGGTCTGCGGATGCTTGTTTGCCAAGTGAATGCCGCGAGGATGCTCGGCGGATTTGAAGTAGTCGTTGCCGCCGTTGTCGCCGCTAAACATGACAAGCGTGCTCTGATCGATCCCGAGTTCCTTTAGCAGCGACAGCACTTCTCCCACTTGCCGATCCACCATCGTGACCATCGCGGCGTAGCGACGAGCCTGTTCGGACCACGGCTTGTCTTTGTAGATCGCCCATGCGGGATCGTTGTCGGGAATGTCGAAGTTGCCGTGCGGTGGCGTGTACGGCAGATACGCGAAGAACGGCTTTTTGTTGCCGCCATTCTCGCGGATGAACTTCATGGCCGCGTCATGAATGACATAGTGCGAGTACGTCTTGCCGTTGCTGCCACCAGTGTTGCCCGCGAGCGGAACTTCTTCGCTGTTGCGGATGAGATAAGGCGGGAAGTACGTGTGTGCGTGAACCTGATCGTAGTACCCAAGGAACACATCGAAGCCATGCTTCTCCGGCACGCCGGTCGAGCCGCGTCCGCCACAACCCCACTTGCCGAATCCGCCGGTCGCGTAGCCTCGCTGCTTGAGCATCGAGGCGATCGATTCTTCCTCGGCTCGTAGCGGTGTCCCGCCGCCATTGGACCGCACCGACGTATGTCCGCTGTGCTTGCCCGTCATCAAACAGCAGCGAGTTGGCGCACACACGGACGAGCCGGCAAAGAGGTTCTTAAGACGGATTCCCTCGGCAGCCATGCGGTCGAGATTCGGCGTCTGGATGTTCTGCCCGCCATTGAAGCCCGGTTCGTAGTAGCCGAGTTCGTCGGCCATGATGTAGACGACGTTCGGATTCTCGGCCGCAGCGGCACCGATCACTCCGCCCGGGGCGAACATCGTCGTGAACAGCATCACGGACAATGTCTGCATGAGGTTCCATGAGGACAATGCGATTGGAGCATGTGCCGCCCCTCGCGAGCGACAACAGCGATTTCGATTCATGGTGCCTCCGTATTATTGATGAGGATTGTCATTGGATTGTTTTCGATGCTTTGTCATGTCATCTCGCCTCCTGTTGGTGCTTTTCCAGCGCCGCTTCGAAGGCTGGCAATTGCGGGTCTTCGGTTTGCTTCATGTGAACGAGCAGTTTCTTGCTCAGCTCAACGACTTCGTTCGCGTACTTCGGATCGTGGATGAGGTTCTTTCGTTCGGTTGGATCGGTCGCTGTGTCGAACAGCATCAGCGATTCGCCTTCCACGAGTTGCTTCACCCGTGCCTGAATCTTCGCGTCGGTCGAAGCGTTCATTGCGGCGAAGCTCAGGCCGCTCATCGCTTCGACTCGGAATTCTTCCTTGCCGCCGACCCATGAGTGAAACATCAACGCTCGGTCCTTTGTGCGGACGCACCGCTGCGCAAGTGACTTGCCGCTGCTGACTGTGTTCACATGCGTGATCACGAAATCGCGGTCGGGTTGCGTCTTGCCCTTGAGCAATGGAACCCACGATCGACCGTCCATTCCTGTCGGCGGCTCCACATCGAGCAACTCCAGCAGAGACGGCATCACGTCCACGCTGCTGACGAACTCTGTTCGCGTTTGCGATTCCGACAGGCCGGGGATGCGGATCAGCACCGGCGACCGGGTGCCGTTGTGATAAACGGTCGCTTTGGAAAACGGGAACGACATGCCGTGATCGGACATGAACACGACGACGGTGTCCGCGTCGCGCCCTGCGGCCGTTAGTTCCTTCATTACGAGGCCGAACGCGACATCGAACCGGTTCACGCTGGAGTAGTACTGCGCGACTTCCTCTCGCACCTGCGGAATGTCTTCGAGAAACGCGAGGACCGTCACCTCGTCCGGCTTGAACACTCGCGCGCCGTCGAGTGGTTCGTCGGCTTTCGCCTTCGCCTTCTTGCCGACGCCGCTGATAAACGGCCGGTGCGGGTCGCAGATGTTCGCGTTGATGAAGAACGGCTTCTGCTCTTTCGCGGCAGCGGCAAGCATCGTGCGAAACTTCTCCGCGAACTTCGTCGGTTGCTTGCCGAGTGTCTGTTCGCCGATCGCGTGCCACGGAAACTTCTCGGCGGGTGCCATGTGGACTGCTTTGGCGATGACCGCCGTGTAGTAGCCTTTGTCACGGAGCAGTTCGACGAGTGTCGGCACGTCGCGCCGGATCGGGTTGAACCCCAGTGCGCCATTGCGATGCGGGACGCGGCCGGTCATGAGCGCCGACCGACCCGGCTGGCAGATCGGAACAGTGACGTGACTATTGACGAACCGATGCGCGGACTTCGCGAACGCATCGAGGTTCGGCGTCACGCCGAGCGTGTTGCCGTTCCACCCGCCGGAGTCCGCGTTCATATCGTCCGCAGTAATGACAAGCAGGTTCAATGGCTTTTTTTCCGGTGCATCCAGGTGCGGCGTGCAGATCTCCATCTGAGGCACCGGATTGAACAGCACATCGGCGCGGCATGGATCGTCGGCGATTTTTAGTACGATCTTCGGTGCAGTCAATTCCTGGGCGGAGACATTTGCCGTGACAACGCTGAGAAGGGTCAGAAGCAAAGAGCCTATTCTCATGGTAGTCCTCAATCGGTACGGCCCGGTTGATCAACGCGATCCGTTGGCTTACTGGTCGACAGTCCTGGTTGAGTGACTCACGACCAGTTGAGAAAAAATGACACGTGCTCCCTCGGACGCCGGGCCTTCGTTGTCCTGAGGATAGACTCCGGCCTTGAAATAAAACGTCTGGTCGGCCCACTCCTGATTGTTTTGGATGACGTTAACTGTCTGCTCATTATCATTGACGGTGATGGATAAGACTCCATCCTGCAGTTTGATCTTATAAGAGAAGTCGTTGCCCAACCCGACCTCAGGCCAGACAAGTTTGATATCTTTCCCTTTCGTTGGGCTCGACTTCACGAGTGCCTCGACTCGCCCCTTATAGTACTGAAGTTTCACGAGCGGTCGAGCGTTTCCCGAATAGCTGTGGATCTGACCAATGACGACCTTTGGCGTGCTCGGCACCTGATTCACACGGCACTGGGCTGACAGAATGTGAGTTCCCTGCACCGTCCAGTTGACGGATGAGTTCTGCGGGTCAAGCATCTCTCGCAGTTCAGTACGCGGGAACTCGGTGCCTTCCGTCCTGGCCCCAGTGACTGGGCACCAGAACTCGATCGAGCCGTTATCATCAATCCTGAAATGTGAACTCCTGAAGTCTGAAGAGAGTTGGCCTGCCGCAACTTCCGACGCGTGCCCGTTATAAGCACCTGCAGCGTCTACCGGCAAAGTCAATTTCCAATGCCCTAAATCAATTCTCTCAGAAGATGATGTTCCCTTGTTGGGGTCGTCCGCTGACAATATTCGCATACCGAAAACAAGCAGGACGACGGCGACCCATACTCTCGATACATGACTCATGCGATTCTTCTCGTTTGTTAGGTGCCGAATGTGCGATGAGGTCGCTCTCTACGTAAACCCAATTGACGAAAACGACTCCTCTATCCGTCAGAGATGAGCCAGTTGCGTTCACCGGTTCTTTTCCTCGGACCTTTTTTTTAAAACCGCCAACTTGGTCGAGCTACCCGTGCCTGCTGATGCTAAAATCAACGCTCCCAAATAGCAGCTTTTCTCACTCACCCATCAGCTTTTCTCAATTTATCTCCCCTATAGGGAATCATCGTTGGACTTTTTTTCCGGTTTGTCGCGGTCAGCGGGTTCCTCGTGACCTTGACCGGCGGGAACCCCAAAAACCAGAGTCAGCTCCTGCTCTTCTTTGAGCTTCCGCGAGCGAATTCGGATCACATCCTTCACCAATTGCGCAGCGCCGGGAACTTTGACGATGATCTGGACGCGATTGTTCACAACTTTCAGAGTCGTTTTGCCGTCCAGAATCCTGATTTTCTGGTTCTCTGCCGGATAACCAGACGCATAGGGCGTTCGGGAATCGTAGGGCAACTTTTGAGTGTATCGGTCGGAACCTTTGACTTCTCCGACAAGATCGCTGACTCGAAACTCCTTCACATCATCCGGAAGCCGGATTTCAATGACGATCGAATAAACTTCGCGAGGTTTGGGATTTGCTGGAATTGTGAACGCTGTAAAACTGCCTTTGGTCACCGCCAGACCCGATTCCGGAACCTTCAGCAGCACGCCGGATCCTTCCGCGTCCGGATCTTTTGCATCGCTTCCCATCACGTTCCTCAGAACGTCGTCCGTTGCTGCTAATAATGATGCGGAATCAGATCTCTGCAGCTCTTTTGCCAGCTGCTCGATACTGCTCGCTGGAGTTTCGAGCTGATTGCTGAGGTCACCAACCAACTCAAAAGCGGCCAGATCATCCTGAATGTCTTCGTCGCCAAGCGCTGCCACAATCGGCCTCTGCGGCTCGTCAATCAGTTTCAGCCAGTCGAGTCCAAGGTAAGGCGCAATGATCGCGATGGCAGCCATTGTGAGCAGATGGAATGTTGCTGACGAGAAGAAACTCATGGTGGCTGCCGACGTCAGTATAGCGACAACCGGACTCATTTCCGACTCATCGCTTGTGGCGGACTGTTCGCGAAAGACCAGTGGTTCCTTCCCGGCGGCTGTTTCTGAAGCAATCGGCGGCCTTTGTGCCGCAATGGCGGGCGCGAGGGGAGAGGTCGGCAAAGGTGGCACTCTGTCGGCGGATGCGTAGCGTTGATCGTTCAGCGAGTCAGCCACAATCGGTCTTCAGGTGAGGCCCTTTGACGGGCAAAACGAAGAAACGAGGAATCGGCATTCGACACGAGTTGCTCAGGTTCCGCCGATCTTAACTGCGCCGCACGATTGCGGCGATCAATCCTCCAAAAGAATAACGCCAGCGCAATAAAAAAGCCCGACCAGAAAGGCCGGGCTTGAATCGTCGAGCGATCTTCATTATCAATTATTGAACGGTCGGACCAGCACATCGAATCAGATGATCCTTATCGATGTAGACTACTTCTTCTGACTGGTCGACGTGGGTGAATGGAATCGGCCAGTAGGCTCGAATGGTCTTATCGTAGTAAATCGTGCACTTGTAGTGGCAGTGGTGAAGTCGGCAAGGGCCAACCAAAGGATACACTTTGCACTCGTCGAGTCGGTCAACCAGAGGCTCAACAACGATTCGCACATTGTTCAGCTGCGTTTCCTGAAGGAAGGCAAATCCGCCGGAACCGTCTTCCGGAAGAGCTCTCATGACCTGATCTTCGCTGGGTGGATCGACGCAGAAAACGTCGCCATCAACTGGGTCCAGCACGGGGACGCGATTGTACCGTTCGTCTTCCCACATCTTGTCTTCATACAACTGACTGGCGTAGGCGGGAACCGGTACCGGAGGAAGGGTCTTCCAGAATCGCATGTATTCAAACATGACTCCGATAAATCCTCCGGTCAGCGTGCAACCGCTGTTGGAGAGGATCATCAGGCAGATCGCCGTCAGCACGACCCCTCGTCGTATTTGTCTGCCAAACGTCTGCATTGAGTTCTTCCCTGAAAGTAGCATGGGAGTTTTCATGAGTGCTATCCTGCCTGTCAGATTCTGGACCGGCAAAAGCCTTTACACTGGAATCCAGAGACTGAACGCCGAGGTCACAGCGTCCTTCCTGATATCGATCCATCCTTTCCATTGACTTGTGAAAATATTTCGATTTTGCGGATGGAGCCGGAAGAATCGATGGCACTGATCGTAGCGACCGTACCGAACGCAACGGGCCTTTGGTGATGAGCAACGATCGGTAAAAAACGTAAAACCACTGTGTTTTGTGCCCATTTTATCGTCACTGCGCTTCATAGGACGCTTCGAGGAAATGATGCAGCGGGCGACAGATCGGCAGAAAATGCGGAAGTGCATTTTTGCGATCGACTTCCTGCCTTAACCTTTTGGGCGGGTCGATTCCGTTGCAAGGGCGCGGAATACCACTGAAGGACTCCGGCTGCCCGGGCAGGAAAAAATAAGCCACTTTGGGGGATCAGGATTCCAGCAGTTCCATCGTTTCTTCACCATGGAAAGTCCGCCGCGGCGTTGCGCGGCCTACCGGCAAGAACCGTTCTTCCATGTCCTGTTCGCAGCGTCGAGTGTTGTGTGATTCCCGATCGCCCTCCGCGTCACAAGCATTTTTTTCCACATGAACTGCCGTAAGGTTTCCAAACATTCGCGGGAGTTCTCGTCCTCGCTGACCATGAATCAGTCCGGCGACCTGAAACTGATCCTCAATTGGCCGACACCACTGTACCTGGCCATTGAGCACCGCGCGTTCTCGGGATCCGGCAGATCCAAACAGAGAAAACGGCTGATTTGCCACTATGGGATGTGATGCGAGTATCCTGATCCCGTTTATGGAGTAGTTGACAACCTTGACGGAATCCAACTGTCCGTTTTGTTCCCAAAGCACCCAGGCCTTCCAATTGCAGTCATAACGGAGAGAACCTCTCAGGTCATTCCACTGATTTTCGGTAAGTCGATCCGGCAGTGGCTGATTCAAAAACGCGCCAATCTGCCAGCCCTGCGTATGTGGACGGCACCAATGGATGGTCGCCCGATTCTGCGTGACGGCACTGACGAAATCGCTGTACAGTGAAAGCTGTACACTCGTGCCAAATCTTAAGGGACGATCCGTAATGAAAATCAGATCTGCTCGAGCGAGTTCCAGTAACTGAGTTGGCAGCGGTGTCCCACAATCCAGACACGCGGACATGCAGATTTCCGGTGTGCTGAATCGCCCGGATTGGCCTCCGACTCTGCTGCTCGCTGACAGGAACGACATGGAAGCCTCGGGAGGTCGGCCATCTCCCATCGGGAATCTGGGCCAACCTGGGAATCAGGTGCGGAAATGTACGCGTCTGATCGAAGCACGTTTGCAAATCTGAACAGGTATGAGGCTGAGGGTTCTGGAAAATGCAGTTTCTGAGTGCACTTTGCCGATCCTGCCGATTTGATCGAAAAGGAAGGAAACTGGGGGTGAGCGACTGTTAAAAGTTCAGAAAGGCCACCGAATTCTTACCAATCGGGCGACCAACGCTGGGATTTCTTGCGAAGGCGGACGCTCGAATTGAGACGGGGTGCCGGTAGCAAGCAGACAACGCAAGGCACTGCGTCAACATTATTGCGGGGGGCTCAATGACGGGCAAGGATGTTCCTGGCCTGTTAGGACCGCTTCAACCGTTCGTCTTGAATACTCGGTCGACGATATCTGCGTCTATCTGCCGAAATGCGACTGGTTGGGGCTCCAGTCAGTCAATGCAGGAAGTTTCGGGAAGATAAAAACTGTGTTTCGGTTATCTGGTTTGAACGGAAAGTTTTCCGGGCGTTTCGCTGATTCTGGCGGTCATAACGACTCTTCCACAGACATGTGTTCTCTACCAGGACGATACACCTTCGACACGACCAGTTGCGCAAACTGGGGTCGGTGACGCTTTGCGATCAAAACGCAAAGCAGGAACCGGCAATCTGGAATAGTCACATTTCCATTGGCTGAATTTTGGCAGAGCAGACCATGAACTTTGATGCATTCTCCGGAAACCGTCGTTCCCGCCGCCAGACTTCATCGGAACACGCTCCTGCGATGATCGAATCCCTAGAGACTCGATCACTGCTGGCAGCAGCTGGCCCTTCCATCATCAGTCCGTCTGGCCTGATTGCTTCCTCGCAGCCCGTTGTGAAATGGCAGCCAGTGGCTGGTGCCGTCAGCTACGATCTTTGGATTGCGGATGCCGAAACTCGCGAACGGATTGTCTTTAAAGAAGGTATCACGGGCACGACGACGACGTTGTCGTCCTCGGAGCGATTGCACCTGGGGATCAACCGCATGTGGGTGCGCGCCACTCTGGCGGATAGCTCCAAAACAGAATACGGCACTCCGACGGAAGTCCTGCTGCAACCGCGGCCTGGCGTTGTAGGACCTGTCAATGCCGCCAATCCCGCCGCCCCGACGCGAATTGAGAAGTCGGACTGGGCGGTGACATGGACCAGTCCGCTGGGAGCCGCATCTTTCGAGGTATTCGTCAGCAATCAGACAACTCAGACTTCCTCTGTCTTTGTTGTTCCCAATCAAACGCCAGTGCTGGATGCCAAAGGCGTAGCGATGAAAGACGGAGCAGGAAATCCAATCCTTCAGGAAGTCCGCTCCTTGTACCTGGATGGAGCTGTGCCAGTCATCGGAGCGGCTCCTCAAGCAATCACCAGTGTTGTTAACCGCTCGTTTCTGGATATCACTTCGGACAATCATGGTCTTGCGAACGGCGATCGAGTTCGAATCAGTGAGGTACTTGGAAACACGGGAGCCAACGGGGATTTTGCGGTCACCGTGATCTCCGAAAATGTCTTCCGATTGACGAATGGCGTAAGCAGTGGAACGTACACATCCGGTGGCAAGTGGATTCGTCTCCTCGGAAATGCTCCGGCTCCCGGCGTGACATCCCGCGCAATTATCGGCGCGTCAAACAGTAAAGCGATCGACATCACAGTCGCCAATCACGGCTTAAAGACCGGGGAACAGGTTCGCATTACTGGCGTTCAGGGGAACACAGCGGCTAACGGCACCTACCTCGCGACAGTGCTTTCCAAAAACGTGATCCAGTTGAAAGGCGTCTCGGGCGCTGATGTGTTCACTCAAGGTGGCCAATTGCTGAAGTTGACTGCATTGCGCAGCAATAATCTCATTGGTCAGTATCGAGTCTTCGTGCGAGCCACAGACGATGCGGGACGAGTCTCGGCATACTCCAAAGCTTACGATTTTAATGTCGCGCCAGTGGTCAATGTTCGACGTCCAAAGGGATCGACATTCGAGACCCAGCCGTTGCTGGAATGGAACTCCGTTCCCGGTGCAACCCATTACCAGGTCGAGGTGTTTCGTGTTGGCGAAGTTGTCCCGGTTTACAAAGCTGACTATCTGACTTCCACGTCCTACCGAATTCCTGAACCGCTTTCCACAACACCTGTGCAAAACTTTGAATTCCGAGTTCGAGCCCTCCGGCTGCATCAGGTTTCGACGATCAGTCTGTCGGGAACACCAGCTTCCGGGACGTTCACGGTAACTCTGGCCACAACGGGAAAAACACCAACGACGGCCACGACCGGGCCGATCAGTTACAACGCGACTGCTGCGGACATTCGGAATGCGATTGCTGGTCTGCCCGGGTTCGCTGCGGTTGATGTTGTCGCGCAGGGAACGGCTCCTGATATCTCGTTCCTTGTACAGATTCCACTGACCGGCAATTCGGCCACACTCACAGGGATTCAGGGAAATCCAGTGACGGTTTCCGTCACCTCTGCGGTCAGCCCGGGAATGGTCACCAGCGCCACAGTGGTGTCGCCACGCGTGGATGGGCAATGGAGTCCGCTGGTCGCGTTTTCAACCATCCAGAAGCCAATTATCACGGGACCTCTTGGAATCGACAATGCTGACCCGCTGGCTCCAATCACGGTCACCGATCTGCGTCCAACAATCACGTGGACGGCGATTGATAAAGCTGCAAGGTATGAACTTTGGGTGGAACGATCAGCGAGTACCGCGACCTATCTCAGAACAAACGTCTCAGGCAACTCGTATAAGTTTGCTGCCGACCTGCTGGAAGGAAATTATACCGTACGAGTCCGTGCCGTCAGTACGACGGGAATGTTCACCGACTGGAGTAACATTTACGCCTTTACGGCAACCGGTGGAGTCCCTGTGATCCAGTCGGTCACACTCTCTCCGGCACGTCGCGCGACAATCAGGTGGGCTGGTGTGGCAGAAGCTGCGACTTACGAGCTTCAGATTGCTCGAATCGGCGTCGACTTCGATTATCTCCATCCCGAGGGAATCACCACGACTTCGTTCACCACGACGAATAGCCTGCCATTCGGTAACTATCGAGTCTGGGTTCGAGCCGTGATGGCAGATGGAACTAAGTTGGGGTGGAGCTCTTACGTCGATTTCACTGTTGCAAACGTGGAGGAGCCCGTAACGCCGTCTCTGGAGGGTTTGCTGATCGCAGCCGTGGACGCGGAATTGACACGATCCGCCCGAGCGGTCTCTTCGGCACCTGACATCGCGGCCGCACACGAGAACAGGGAGAGCACCGTTGTTCCGGAATCGCCGGCGATGGAACTTTCCACATCAGGACAGGACCAAGGTCAGTCGGCCTCACGATTCTCTGTCGAGAAGCCTGAAGAACGGTGGTCATCGGACGACTCACTGATTCAAACTCTCGCCGCAGCCTGTGCAAATCAGGAATGGTGGACCGTTGCTGAAAGATCCGTCACCTGATCGAGACGTGTTGCTGGCGACAATCAGAATTCGAAACCGCTGAATTTTTTTCAGCGGTTTTTTTATCACTCGTAACTCTGTTCCGTGTGAGTTGTCAATCTCCGCCAATTCCACCGCTGAGTTTCCGTCATCGAAGCCAATCCAACTATGACTGTGTCAAATCCACCGGCCGGACCATTGACCGTTCTGATCACAGGCGCGTCGGCAGGAATTGGTCGAATCGCCTGTCAGCATTTGGCCAGGCAAAAACATAAGTTTGTGCTCGCGGCTCGCTCTGCCGACAAATTGACGCAACTGGAGACGGAACTTCGTTCCGAGGGAGTTGACTGCCTATCCGTACCGACAGATGTCGCGGATCCCACCGCGCTGGAAAAGCTGGTGAAGGCGGCGGTGGATCGATTCGGACGAATTGATGTGCTGGTCAACAATGCCGGGGTCGAATGTTTTGCTTCGTTTGACGAGCTTCCTGTGGATCAGATTCTGCAAACAATCGAAACGAACCTGACAGGCGCGATCCTGCTGACTCGGCTTGTGGTGCCGTTCATGCGAAAGCAGGGTTATGGAAGGATTATCAACATTTCGTCCATTGCGGGAAAGCATGGTCCGGCATACGGGGCTGTTTACGGCGCTACCAAAGCCGGGTTGATTGCGTTCACCCAGTCGCTGCGAGGTGAGTTAATTCCCGCGGGGATTTCTTCGACTGTGATTTGTCCTGGATTCGCCACGCACGGCGGAATTTATGACGAGATGGTGAAAGCCACCGGGAAAAAAGCGCCACTGCTGCTGGGAGGCACAACAGCCGAAGCCGTTGCTCGTGCCATCGAAAAGGCGATTTCGACCTCGCCACCGGAAATGATGTTGAATTTCCCAGCGATGCGCCCGGTATTTCTGTTTCGCGATTTCTTTCCGCGACTGGGTGAAAAACTTATTCTCGCCACAACTCTTAAATTTCTGCGTCGAGCGGCAACCCACGGGAAGTAAGCGTTGGTCACAGGCATGGTGCAGGAAGTCGCCGGCATCATAGCGTGAAGTCTGTTTCGCAAGGACGCGAATCTGATAAGCTTTGCCAGAGCCACAGCTTCACCTATTGCCAAGAGCCTGTTTAGATCATGTCGGATGCTCGGCCAGATTTGATTTCCTCCACCGCCCGTCAGCTCGTCGAACGCTTGCGGTCGCTTGGCCCTGTTGCCGTCGCATTTTCGGGTGGCGTCGACAGCGCGGTTGTGGCAAAGGCTGCGGTGGAAGCCTGGGGAAGTCGAGCCGTCGCAGTCACGGCCGTGAGCCCAAGTCTTGCCTCTTTCGAACGTGAAACCGCGCGAGACGAAGCGGCCAGAATCGGCATTCGCCATTTCGAGATTTCCACTCAGGAGTTTTCTCGTCCGGAATATCGCCGGAATGAGGGCGATCGGTGCTTCTTTTGCAAGGACACCTTGTATTCACTGACGCAGTCAAAAATGGCCGACTTGCAGGTGGACTGCATCGTCAATGGAGCGAACCTTGATGACCTCGGCGACCATCGGCCAGGTATGCGAGCCGCTTTGGAGCACCATGTGCACAGTCCTCTGATCGACTTACGGATCGACAAAGTCACCGTGCGCGCACTTGCCCGGTTCTGGAACCTCAGTGTTTCCGAAAAACCAGCAGCACCGTGCCTTGCAAGTCGGATCGCGTACGGAGTGGAGGTCACCGAAGAACGAGTCAGCCGGGTCGAAAATGCCGAAGCGATTATTCGGCAACTTACAGGCGTCTCTGAGTTGCGTGTGCGGTATGAGGCCGACGATCTTGCAAGAATCGAAGTCCCATTGGCCTCGCTGTCGAACCTGACGGAACCCGCAATTCGCGAAGCCATCGCGGCTCAGTTTCGCCAACTCGGTTTTCGGGCGATCACGTTGGATTTGGAAGGGTTTCGATCCGGTAATCTGAACTCTGCGTTACCACTGGTTCAGTTGAATATCCGATAAACCTGTGGCACGTTGCCTGTCGCGGCCGAAGTCACAGCGTCAGCGGAGAAGAACCTCAGCAACTGCGGCGCAGGTTTGAGTATGCGAGGTGATGCAACTTCATGCCGCTTCAAAGCGGCTTATCGCCGTTTTGTAAGGCTGATCGGCGACTCTGATATCGCAACTCGCCACGCTTGTAACTCTGAGCTTTTTGGTGAGCAACAAGGCTGCTAAAGATTCCCGCAATAACAAACACGATGCCGAAGAGCGGAAATACAAATTTGGCGATTGCAAATGGCCCGAACGACGGTGCACTGACTGTGATCGAAAACGCCAACACGGTCCAGAAGCAGCCGAAAAGGGTTATGAAGATACCGCCACCCAATGCGCCGACCTCAGACGGAATGCTGACACGGCCGTGCTTGCCTGTGATCATGTATTTCTGCCTTTCCAAATTCCATTCCCGATCCAGAGCTGCCAATTCGTTGTGTTCGGACAACGTGTTGATTTTCTCACTGAGCTCATCGGTTTTGGTGGTCAACTTTTCCAACACGGCGGTAAAAGTCGCGGTGTCGGTTCGCTCGATACTTAGCTGCGTTCCGCAGTGTCGGCACGTCGCAAACTGAGTTGTCGTTGCAACCTCGAGTGGTGCACCACAGGAATTACAGGCAATTTTTTCGATCGGCATGGTCAATCCTCTTCCCCTTCGAGACTGGCAAACGGCAAATTGGAGCAATCGGATCAATGAATTACCACTTCGCCTGACTCACACGGGGGCGAGTAATCGATTCGTGCCGTTGTGCCGTGTTTTGTCAGCCCCGAACAGGCCAGATGGCCCGATCGTTCGCTTCCAGATGAGGCGT
This sequence comes from Planctomycetota bacterium, assembly GCA_031424595.1. Taxonomy (GTDB): domain Bacteria; phylum Planctomycetota; class Planctomycetia; order Planctomycetales; family Planctomycetaceae; genus SXXK01. Next base: position 12,178 of record JANPHT010000063.1, on the reverse strand, counting down.
CGCTCGTTCAAAACGACCTGGAAGTCCAGACTTGGAATTACCGTCCGATTGTTCCTCCATGTCCGGCTCGGTATTCTTGGATGAAGAGTCATCTCAATTCGTTCAACATGTTGAAGGCACACCTATGTCTGAAGTTCATCACGGTCCTCCGACACCCGGCCCCGAACATGCACTGCTGAAGCCTTTCGAAGGACGATTCCGTGCCACAGTCACTCTTTGGATGGGACCCGGGGAGCCAATGGTCCATACAGGGCTTATGCTGAATGTTTTTCAGCTCAATGGACTATTCCTTTTTCAGGACTATGTTGGAGATCCATCAACCGGTCCCTGGCCGGCCTTTGAGGGCAAAGGATTCTGGGGCTACAACACCACGACCAAAGAATTCGAAGGCGTCTGGCTCGATAATGCATCCACCATCATGCAGATGGAAAAGGGAAGCGTCGATTCTACCGGGAAAGTCTGGACAATGATTTCTACTTTCGTCAGCCCTTATACCGGTCAACTGACCTCCAAAAGAAACGTGATTCGACTAATCGACGGTGATCACAATGACATGACCACGTGGATGGCAAGTCCCGATGGCCAGGAATTCAAAGCCATGCACATTGACTTTGTTCGCGTTTGAAGAGTAAGGAAAATCGTTGGCTTTCGCTGACGGATCGTCTGTGGCCCGAGCGGAAATGCGTGTGTTGGTTTGTTGATCGCAAAAGAAAAGACTCATGTTTCGTTTTATTGTTCGCAGCTTGCTGCATTATCGCCGATCGCATCTGGTCGTGATGCTGGCCGTGGCGGTGGCGACATCCGTGATCGGCGGTTCGTTGATCGTCGGTGACTCTGTACGAGCCAGCCTGCGGCAGATGACACTCAGCCGGTTGGGCGGCATCAGTCAGGTCCTTCATTCACCGCGATTCGTTCGAGAGAAACTGGCAGACGAATTGACGGCCCAGTCAGGCTCGGCGACCTCCGAAACACTCAAGTCGACTCATGCCGCCCCAGCGTTGCTTTTGCCTGGCAGCATTGAAAAGAAGACAGAGTCCGGCGAGTTGCGGCGAGCCGCATCGGTGACCATCCTGGGACTTAGATCGACTGACTGGTCGATGCTGGACACAGCCGATGTGAAAGCCCCTGCTGACTCGGGAATTGTTCTTGGTTACAAAACGGCCACGGAGCTCAACGCAGTCGCTGGAGACACAGTGTCGGTGTGGGTTGAGCTACCGTCTTCGATTCCTCGTGACAGCCTGCTGGGAGAGCGAGAAGACACGTCGATTGAAATGGTGCTCAAGGTTGAAGGCGTACTGTCTGAAGACACAGGGGCGTCTCGATTTTCCCTTCAGCCCGCCCAACAGTTGCCTTATAATGCGTTTGTGTCGCTGGCAACCTTTCAGCAGCGTTTGAATCTGGAAGAACGGATCGCCAGTCCCCGCAGCCCCGTTGCGAGGCCGGCTCGAATTAATACGATTCTGATTGGAAGTGATCAAAGACCTGATCCCGCAGCGCTGCGTACTGCAGCAGGTCTGGCGACGATGATGAAAGCGGATGTCGCCGATGCTGACAGCCTGAAAAAGCAACTGGCCGGGACACTGAATGCCGAAGACATCGGCCTCCGGATTCGAATGATCGAAGGACGCGGATATCTGTCTGTCGAAAGCGACAGCATGATCGTTGAAGACACAATCTCGGATGCGGTTCGGACGGCGGCAAGCAAGATGGGATGGACGGCCGCGCCCACATTGGTGTACCTCGCGAACGAAATCAGTGCGGCGAATCGGGCCGAAACCAGTTCTCGCTACTCGATGTATTCCATCATTGCTGGCCTTGACTTCGAACAACCTGAACCGCTTGGCCCAATTCGCCTTCAGGATGGCAGCCCTGTTCCGGAATTGAAGGATAACGAAATCATCATTTCGGCCTGGCTGGCCAGTGACCTGAAGGTTGCCGTTGGTGATCTGATAAAGGCTCGTTGGCATGAAGTGGGCAGTCACGGCGACTTGCCGGAAACTCACAAATCGTTCACCGTTCGAGGAATTCTCAAGGCGGATGACGCCTCCTCTGTGGACCAGGATCTGACGCCACTTGTTGAGGGTGTCACCAACGTCGATTCGTTCGGCGATTGGGATCAACCTTTCGACATGGAGATGGATCGCATCACAGGTCGTGACGATGAATACTGGGAAACGCATAAGGCAACTCCCAAGGCGTTTGTGTCACTGGCTACGGCAGAAAAATTCTGGAACAGCCGTTTCGGTCGATACACATCCCTTCGAGTGGCCTCCGAGGGAGCAGCCTTGCCGGTGGACCGATTGCAGATTATGCAAAGTCGTCTTGCCACGGAGATTCAGCCATTGATTGATCCGATCAAACTGGGACTTGGCTTCCGCCCCGTGCGTGCGGAGGGTTTGCTGGCAGCCGTCGGGGCCAATGATTTTACCGGTCTGTTTATTGGATTCAGTTTCTTTCTGATTCTTTCGGCCATCCTTCTGGCAGCGCTGATGTTTCAGCTGAGTGTTCGGCAACGAGTGGCTCAGATCGGTTTAATGGAAGCTGTTGGCTTCACACCGGGCCGTGCCAGGCGTTTCTTTGTGGCGGAAGGAGTGACGGTCGCATTCTTTGGAACAATTCTCGGGGCGGTGCTGGCAGTTTATTTTGCCAGGCTGATGATCTTTGGCCTGACAACATGGTGGGTGGGAGCCACCGGGACACAATTTCTCCGACTCGATTTGCAGCCGGAACGACTGATGCTTGCCGGGAGTCTCGCGTTGGTGCTGACTGGTTTCGTGATCTGGAATTCGGTTCGACGAAGCACTCAGCGATCCCCGCGAGAATTGCTGTCCGGGCTTGGTTCAGATGATATGGAGATCCGCCGCCGCCCGATCATGAACGCGGTACTATCGCTGAGCCTGTTTGTTTCGATCATCACAGCCATTGGCTTGCCCATCATTGTCATCGCGAACTTGCTGCCATCAGCAGAAGCGTTTGGTGGAATGTCGTGGAAGGTCGTGGGGTTCTTCGTGGCCGGTTTTGCCTGGCTGACGATGGGGCTTCTGTTACTGCGACGATCCCTGCGTCGTCGCGCTGGGGATGCCGTTGAGGGATCTCAGCTCTCCAGCCTGAGCGGTCTGGCACTGGCCAATGCCGCACGCAATCCGCAACGAAGCCTGCTGACAGCCGCATTGATCGCATTGGCCACATTCGTGATTGTGGCGGTCGCGGCCGGCCGACGAAATCCGGTTTCCGAGATACCTGATCTGAAATCAGGCAACGGCGGCTTTTCGCTCGTTGCCGAATCCTCGCAACCCGTGCTGTTCGATCTCAATACGACTGAGGGCCGGCTTCGGCTCGGACTGGATACTTCGGTCCCCACGACAATTCCCGATGGCACAAAGGTTTTTGGATTCCGCACAAAGCCCGGACAGGACGCCAGTTGCCTGAATCTGTTTCAGGCCACTGTTCCAACGCTACTCGGTGCAACCCCCGAGTTTCTGGAGCGAGGCGGCTTTCGCTTTGCGGATACTCCGCTGGATGCACCAGGGGAAAATGCCTGGAAGAAGCTTTCAAAGCCTTATCCGAACTACGCAGCCAAGCCGAACACCTCGACGCTTCCTGCCATCCCGGTCATTGGCGACATGAACACTCTGCAGTTCAGTTTGAAGAAAAAAATTGGCGACGTCATCCTGTTTCCGGATTCCACAAATCCTCAGTTCGCCCTGCAGATCGTGGGAATGCTGGACGGAAGCGTCTTTCAAGGCGTCCTGGTGATGTCGGAAGAAAACCTGAAGCGGGTGGCTCCGGAAAGTTCGGGAGCCCGGTATTTTCTGATTGAGACCATGGATGCTGCTTCCTCGGAAAAAACGGCGGCGGCTATTGAAACGGCATTGCAGCCCTATGGCATCGACACAGAACGGGTGAGTCAGCGGCTGGCCGATTTTCTGGCGGTACAGAATACGTACCTTGCAACCTTCCGGATGTTGGGTGGACTTGGGTTGCTGGTTGGTACTTTTGGGCTTGCCGCAGTGATGCTTCGTAATGTCATTGAACGACGGTCAGAAATTGCTCTGTTACGCTCGTTAGGATTCCGAGGCAGTCGAATTGTCTGGCTGATACTTGCGGAGAATACGTTGCTGCTATTTTGGGGCATCGTCACCGGATCTGCTTCCGCACTGATTGCCATGTTGCCTCATTTGCTCAGCACGGGAGCTGATGTTCCGTGGCGGCAGTTGGGAGTCACATTGGCCTCTGTTCTGGCGATCGGAACATTGGCAGTGGTGCTCCCCATCTGGACAGCGATGCGGGTTTCCGTGCGCGATGTCCTGGCCGGACAATAACGCACGGCATCCTGAAGCAGGCAGTCATCGAAGGACGAACCCGCCGCGTGTCGTCGACTGAATGAACTTCGGAATCGCATCAAATGGTTTCATCATCCAGTCCTGCGAAGAGTCCGCCGAGCGGTTTTTGGTCGGGCTTTGCCAGAGGCTCACTTGTGTTTTGCGATCGTGAGACGTCCTGCGATCGAACAAGTCCGCGGATTCTTTCGAGCGTGTCGGCCTCTTCCGGCCGCTTGTCTTTCCTCCATCGTGCAATTCGAGGAAAACGGACGGCAATCCCCGATTTATGACGATTCGACAATTGAAGCCCTTCGAAAGCCAATTCAAAAACTAACTCCGCCCGAACGCTCTGAACAGGACCAAAACGTTCCAGTGAGTTGTCGCGGATGAACTTATCAACGTCTTTGATTTCATCGTTCGTCAGGCCCGAATAGGCCTTGGCAAAGGGAACAAGCTGACCGTTCTCCCACGCTGCGAAAGTATAATCCGTGAACTTACCGGCCCGCTTTCCGTGACCACGTTGGGCGTAGATCAGAACGGCATCGCAATGATACGGCTCGACCTTCCATTTCCACCACAATCCAGCGACACGGCCTACGCCGTATTCCGAATTCGCCCGCTTCAACATCAGGCCTTCGACACGCTGCTCACGACTCGCCTGCCGCATTGTCAAGGCTTCGGTCCACGAGTTCGGCTGCAGAATCGGCGACAACAGGAGCCACTCTGCCGAACAGGAACCAGTGCGCTTTGAATCGCCGGCAAACAGTTCGTCATGCAATTCCGAAAGCCGCTGCCGGCGATCAGCAAGCGTTGATTTTCGAATATCCTGGCCGTTGAATTCAAGAAGGTCGAACGCCAGAAATCGTACTGGAACATCCGCTAGAAGCTTCTTCCCCACGGATTTGCGAGTGATCCGCTGCTGAAGATCGGCAAATGGCAGAACCTGACCAGATTTCCATCCCAGCAGTTCGCCATCCAGCACGGTTCCATCCGGCAATTGTTCAGCGTCCTGCAACACTTCTGGAAAGCGGTGCGTCAATAATTCTTCACCACGCGACCAGATGAATGTTGTTCCCTGCCTTCGCACAATCTGTGCACGGATGCCGTCCCATTTCCATTCGATGATCCAGTCGGAGACATTTCCCAAATCCTGTTTGAGTTGAAGCGCGACTCCGTTGAACAGAGTGCCTTCTTCCGTTGGGTCCGGAACAAAGGAATTGGCAAGGCAAAAAGGGTAAGGGCGAGAAATGTCGGCATCATTAGTCTTGGTGGACAACAACGAGGCAAAGAACGTCCCTGTAGGATCCCAATGGCCCATCAAGCGGTGGGCAATCACGTCGCCCGGGATACCGCTGAATTCCGCAAGGGCCTTGACGACCAGCTTCTGCGATACGCCCACGCGAAATCCGCCGGTCAGGAGTTTATTGAAAACGAATCTCTGAAGCTGGTTCAGCTCCATCCATGTCGACAGGATGCTGGCCTTCTTTTCCTGTTCCGGCATCACGGCCAGAGGAAGTAATCGATCGTTAATCCAGACTGTCAGAGTTCCGGAGACTTCCCTCTGTGGAGGAGGAAGCATCAGAGCGATCGTTTCTGCCAGATCTCCGACGAAATCATAAGTCTCGGCAAACAGCCATTCGGGAATCCCCGACGATTGCGAACACCATTCCCGAAGTTTGCCGACCGGGACAGCTCGTCGAGGCCGGTTTCCACAAAGAAACCAAATTGCCCAGGCGGCGTCGTTCTGATCCACTTCGCGAAAATATTTCACCAGCGACGACAGCTTGTGCCTGGTCTTCGTCGTTTCATCCAGTTCCTGGTAAAGACGGGCAAAGCGTTTCATGATCAGATTCACAGACCGACACGGTGCTGCCAAATAACGATCCGACGAATTCAGTACACCGCGACGACGGACAACGCGTCTGAATCAAACCGTTGCCGGTTCATCCGGCGTTTCTGACGACTCAGCAATTTCGTCCTCTTCAGATGCAATACCAGAACCATCCGCGTTGAATTTTGTGACCACCGCGCGAGCCTGTTTTCCATGCTCCCGGAGCCAGCGAACCATAGGACCGGTATGGCCGTGTGTGACAAGAATGTTTTCCGCCTGTGTTTCCTCGATGGCCTTCAAAAGGCCCGGCCAGTCGGCATGATCAGAGAGTGGAAAGCCGCGATCCACAGATTGCCAGCGCCGCGTTCCGCGAGTCAGCATCCATCCGGAGGCCATCGCGGTCGATGATTCGCCGAACTTTGTCACCCAGGCAGAATTCGCAACTGACGGCGGAGCCACAACAAGAACGCCGCCCCAGTCCTTGCGAGCCGGCGCCTGGCTGGGCAGCCACGTTGTGGGAAGTTCAATCCCGCTGTCTCGATAATCCTGATTCAATTGTTCTACCGAGGGATGGCAGAAGATCGGGCCAATTGACGGATCGACTCCTGCGATCAATCGCTGGGCCTTACCGAGTGAATACGCCAGCAGCACTGCGACAACACCTTCATCACGGCACTGTCGCCACCAGCCATTGATGTCATCGAACACGTCCTGCTGAGGCAGCCAGCGATAAACAGGAAGCCCGAATGTGGACTCTGTAATAAACGTGTGGCATTTTACATGCTCAAAAGCCGCGCAGGTTCGATCGGATTCAATTTTGTAGTCACCACTGACGACCCAGACCTCGCCCTGATATTCGACGCGCACCTGAGCCGACCCGAGGACATGACCGGCCGGATGAAAGGACAGTGTGACACCGTTAAGTGACTGTGATTCACCATAGGACAGCGTCTCCAGTTCGGCTGACGGCCCCAGTCGTGTGCGAAGCAGCCGGCGTCCTTCCTTAGTGGCGAGGTATTTCCCGGAGCCCGGTCGAGCATGATCGGCATGAGCGTGAGTGATCACCGCCCTGGGAACTCGTCGCCAGGGGTCGATGTAGAAATCTCCGACCTCACAATAGAGTCCGGCCCGAGTTTCCTGAATCAGTGCTGCCATCGTGGTTGTTTTCTGAAAAACGCCAGCGTCCATGAGCCGAATGGCAATTGCTTTGAGGGTGTCCGGCTGACCGTGTTTGCACGCGAACACCGGCAGCGATCGCCTCGCGGCTCACAAAGCGTTTGGGGCTTATGTCACGTCGGCAGTTGTCCATTCGCCGTTGACGCGACGCCAGACACCGCCGGGATTTTTGTTCTGCAGCACCGGCGGCAAGCGATGGGGTCGCACTGCATCGTACGATTGAAGCATTCCAAAGCGAGTCAACGATGCGGGCACACCGACCGCCGTAAATCCCGGATGCCCGGTCGCAGGAAACGGACCGCCGTGATTCATTGCTGCGCTCACGGCGACGCCTGTCGGCATCTTGTCGTTCAACAGTCGCCCAACCTTTGTCCGAAGAACTTTTTCGATCGCGACGTAAGCCACATCATCGCTTCCGTTGGTATCGGAGTAGATACCGCCAGTCAGATTACCCTCCAGCAGTTCGCCGATCTCGAGCATCTGATCCAGGGATTCGGCCAGAACGAACAGAGAACCGTTTCCGAAGGCTTCTGTCTGGAAGACAAGCGGATTTGCAAGGAACTGGCGGCCAGACACGCGCATCAGCGTATTCTGGAAACAGATGCCCTTGCCTCCGCCTGGATGACCGCCGGTCACCAGTGAAGCGCCGGCATCCAGAATTGTACGAACACCGCGACCAAAGCTTTCACGAACCCCTTCTGCCAGCATGGTGCCAACAGGCGCCTTCGCGAAGCGTTCTGCAACGGCAGCGAGGATACCTTCGCCGAGTTCTCCGGACGGGACAATCACGAGTCCTGGATTCGTACAGAATTGACCGGTCGCCATCAGACAACTTGCGGTGAATTCGTCGGCAATGGCTGCAGTGCGTTCTTTAAGAGCCCCGCTAAGAATGTAAACCGGATTGATGCTGGAAAGTTCAAGATAAATCGGCTTGCCCGCTGCATCCGCCGCCACCTTCAGCTTCAATCCCGTCTGTCGAGCCCCGGTGTACCCCACTGCGCCAATGCGCTCATCGGAGACCAGCTTAATGCCGTCGTCATGACTGGTGCGATAAATCAGCTGGACAAGTCCGCGAGGCATACTGGTCGCCTGAATCGCCTCCAGAGCCGCTTCACCAAAGATGCGCGTGGTCTCGGGATGGCAAGGATGACCCTTTGCGATGACAGGGTTTCCAGCCGCGATCGCTGCGGCAAAGTCTCCGCCCGCGATGCCGTTGTAGGCATAGGGAAAGTTGTTCGGGCCAAACACAACGACTGGCCCCATGGCTCCGAACATCGCACGAATACCGGCAGCCGTGTCGATCGTCGGAACTCGCCAGGATTCTGTGCGAGCGGAATGAGCGGCCTGACGGAGCTGGTTGGTCGTTCGCGGCAGTTCACCATCTTTCAGACGAGGCGATTTGGGCAGCCCCGTTTCTGCATGGGCCGTTTCAACCAGGAGCTCCGCGCGGGCTTCAATGGAACTGGCATAGGCTTCCAGAAAATCGGCGAATCGAGATCCCGGCCAGCCTCGCATTTCTCGGGACGTTTCTGCCGCGACGTTCAGGATGGAGTCAATTTCGCTCCACGGACTGACAGGAAACAGCCCGGGCAAAGCTTCTTCGGTCGTGGGATTCACTGCTTGAAAAGTCGAGGTGGCCTGGCTCTGCACCCAACGGCCATCGAAAATAATTGATTGTACGGAGCTGGACACGAATCTGGGCCTTTCTGATGATCACGAGACATCCGTTACCGGACGGTTCAATGCGCGTACTATCGGTGCTCTTAGAGTCGGAGGCAACCGAACGCAATCGGATTCGCAGAGTCAGGCCATTTGCAGCGTCTGCATTGTGATCACTATGCGGGCAGCGAACCTGCGAATCGGCTCACTTTCGCAATGATCAGAACTTGTCACTGCCTTCCAATTCCTGCATGGCTCGAATCGAAGCATCGGTGTGTGGAAAACTGGCGATGATCGATCTGATGGTCTGCTCACGCTTTGAGCTCACGGGCATCGGCAAAGCGTCTTCCAGCAGTTTTGAGGCTTCCGTTTCTTCTCGCTTCTGCAATTGAATCATTTGGTCGACAAGTTGTTTCTGCCGACCTTTCGACAACGATGTGCGGGCATATTGAAAACGATGAATCGAAATTGGCTGACGCGCCGTAACCACACCTTCGATAAGTTGAGTTGTCTCTCCGAGGTTAACGAGTAGTTGAAACTTGTCTGTGTCTTGTCCGTTTCGCCATCGAAACTGATGAATCAGCACCGTAAACCTCCCCGATGGTGCTTTGCGGGGAAGCCATCGAATATTCTCGACGGGTTCTTCCGAAAACGATTTGTCATTTTCGCCGGACTGAGTTCCCGCATTCATATCGACGTCCAACTCACCATTGCATTGAGAGGTTCGATGGCCATAAGAAATGTGTTCACCGGAAGGAGCAATCACATGCAGGTCCACATCGTTGAGACTGTGCCATGCCAAAGAAAACTGAACTTCCCCCGTGCGACCCCCTGCCTTGGAAACTCGGCCCTGAATTCCTCCCGCGATCGCAGCAATGGCTGCGGGAAGTCCTTGTTGTCCGTCGGTTGATTGCTGATCCGAGAATGCATTCAAATTCACCCGCATGTCCGTTGCCATGGACGGGGTCTCGGAAATGAGTGACGTCATGGCCGCAACTTCGAGCCTGGGAGATTCCGTTTTCGAAAGGTCCAGAACGTCCATGTTAACCCATTCAGCTTCATCGGGATGGCCTTCGTCTTCAGCGAGTCGAAGCTCCGAAACCAATTGAATGCTGGGACTGGACTGAGCAATCAGAAACATACTCAGAACAAGGATCACTGCCAGGTGAACGAGCAGACTCGCTCCGGTGCTGCCCAGCAAATGCCTTGCGGGAATGCGAATGGCAGGATCTTCCGACGCATCGATGACCAATGCGATCTGTGGCGGGCGAGGTTGACGTGGTGCTTTGATCGTCATGAACTTATTGTGCCTGAGCAATAAGAAACAATCCATGGGAGTGCCATGCTACTTTCCACCTGTTTTAATGAATAACGGGGACTTTGTCCGCAATTCCGCATGAATCCCGAACAAAGGCGACAGAATGTGCCAGTCTCAAATGCCGCTCCTTTTTCGAATCATCGCCCGGTCTTCGTCTTCTACTGAGCATTCAGATAGGTATACTCGGAAATCTGCAACCGTCGTTTCTCACCTGTCCCCACTCTCCTTATGAATTCGGGAGCCGATTATGCGAAAAGAAAATCGAACACAGTCCAACACCCCTGAATGTTGCTCCGTCAGCCGTCGTTCGTTCGTCAAGGCTGTTGCGGCAGCGTCGTCGCTTGCCGTCCTTCCTTTTCGTGCATTGAACGCCGGATTGTTTGTCGGGCCGTCGAAATCCAGCATCGCCGAAACGGCGGTTGCAGAGTTCTTTACGTCATTGAGTGGTGATCAAAAGAAGACGCTTTGCTTTCCGTTTGAACATCAGCTTCGCCATCGAATCAGCGCGAACTGGCATGTCACGGAGCCAACACTTGGGGAAACATTCTACAACACGCAACAGCGAGAGATGATTACTCGCATCGTGAAGGGACTCTGCAGCGAAGAAGGATACGAACGAGTTTCGCGACAGATGGATGAGGATGCTGGTGGGTTGCATGAGTTCAGCGTCGCGATGTTCGGCCAACCGGGTGAAGGGCAATTTGAATTCATGCTGACCGGTCGCCACCTGACTCTGCGTGCGGATGGTGACAGTGTGGATAAGGCCGCATTCGGCGGTCCAATCATTTACGGGCACGATCAGGTCGAAAAAGACGCTTCGAAGAACATCTATTACTATCAAACGCAGCACACCGATGCGGTATTCAGATCATTGACTGCTGACCAGGCTTCGAAAGCACTGATCGACAAAGCACCTGCGGAAACGGCAATTCAGCTTCAGGGAGAAGGTGGAAAATTCTCCGGAATCAAGGTCGCCGATCTGATGGCTGAGCAAAAACAGCTTGTCGAAAAGACTCTGAGTGTCCTACTGGCTCCTTATCGCAAAGAGGACATTGATGAGGTCATGCAGGTCTTGAAGGAATCAGGCGGCGTCGATCAACTGCACATGGCCTTTTATCAGCAGGAAGATATCGGCGGCGACAAAACCTGGGACATCTGGCGTGTCGAAGGTCCATCCTTCGTTTGGCACTACCGCGGTGCCCCTCACGTTCATGCGTATATCAATATTGGGCATGTGAAGAAGGCATAATTGGGCATGTGAAGAAGGCATCGCTCAAGCCAGTTTGCTGGTCGTGCGCTGGCAATCATTGAAGTGCCTTTTCTTCCCGATGGTCATCACATTCAGCCCGGCTTTCAAAAAAGGCTGGGCTTTTTTATTTTAAATGGCAACTCAGAGTCTCGTCCGTTGCGAGAAAAACGGTCCAATCTGCTCGCGCGATCTGTGGCGTTTTCTGTTAATGTGGGTAATCGATGGCATGCAGGAGGCTCGATTTCCATCTGATCGCAAAAGCTCCGCAGCATTCCCGGGGCTTCTGACGAAAAACAACGTCCTCGTTGTCCCCTACCAGGGATTGAGGGAAATGTCGAGTTTCGTTAGACCACGCTGTCTATTCCGTCCTGAAATCCTTAACTGCCCTGGACAATCGGCCAAAAATGGCGGGCGAGAGCTATGGAGTTGTCAATGGTCCGCATGAATTCAAAACACGTGCGATTTGCAATCGGGTTGTTCACCGGGCTCTTTTGCTGTTCGGCATTTGGGCAGGAAATTCACCGAATTGAAGCCGATGTCGTGCAGATCCAGATCAAGCGGCAGGTCCCGATTGCCGCAGAGGTCGCCGGCACGCTGGTGGAAGTCAATCCCACGGAAGAAGG
>JANPHT010000062.1:0-24452 GCA_031424595.1 Planctomycetota bacterium | reverse complement strand
TCCAGCCAGTGGCGGGCCCATCGTTCGCCATAAGCAGGATTGGCCATCAGTTCATCAACAACTTTTTCAAACGCCTCGGGCGAATTATCAGCAAGAAAGGAGGCCACCTGTTCCGATGTGGGGGGCAGACCGATCAAGTCGAAGGCCGCTCGACGGATCAGCTTTTCTTTGCTTTCACGTTCACTGGGTTTCAGTTTGCGAGTCTCCTGCGCCAAACGGATGAAGCCGTCAATCGGCTTGCTCGCGTCAGGCAATACCGTTTCCTTAAAAGGCTGAAATGACCACCACTGCCTGCCTTCTTCAAGGTTGATCTCCCGCTTTGGCTTAACCGGCGATTCGCCTTCACGTGGATCAGGGGCTCCCAGATCTATCCACTTTGCGAAATCGGCAATCACTTCATCCGGCAGTTTTCCAGTGGGCGGCATTTCCATGCCATCATACTTCATGGCTTTTAAAAGTAGACTGTCGGCTGATTTTCCTTTATCAACAGCGGCCCCGGAATCGCCTCCGGCTGCGATTCCCGCCGCCGAATCCAGAAACAACCCGCCCTGAAGTTTCTTCAGATCGCGAGCTTCGACAGAGTGACATCCATAGCAATGCTCGACGAGAACCGGACGGATCTTCTGCTCGAAGAATTGAATTCCCTCTTCGTCCGCTGCGATGTCGGCTACCGGACGCAGGGTGACTAGTACGACAAAAATCGTCAGCAGCAATTTCATGACGGGCGGGTCTTCAGGGCGTGAGGTAATCGTGGGGACTAAGCATCATGGCATCTCGGAACTGTCAATTTCAAATCGCAAGTCCAAAATCGCCTGCAGCGGCCACAAAGTTTTTCCCTTGAAGCCGGACTGATCGATCGACCGCCTGAATTATAGGCCCGAACCATCAAGAATCCTGCCGTGAGTCCGAGTTCCTTCGATTTGGCTGCTGGATGCCATTTCAGGAACAACATCGAAACCAATATCCGATCTCAGACATTGGGCAGTCGAAACAGTTTTTTTGCATTCTCGTACAGGATCTTTCGTTCAACCGTCTTGTTGACGCTCAACCTGCGAACAGTTGCGATGGTTTGTGACCCCTGGCACGCGGCGCCATTTCCAACTCGGTCGTCACAATCGCTGCCGTACAGCACTTTGTCCTGATGACGGTCCAGGAACCCACGGGCGTGGTCTTCATCGCGAGTCAATGCATTCAGTCCGGAGCCGGCCGACATATCGGCAAAGGCGTTGGGATAGTCCGCAAGGTAACGGTCCGTCAAACCGCCTGCCGTCACCTTCCCTTTGGGATACAACATGTTCTGATCGGCATGATTCTGATCAATGTTGGCCCACCATGTCTGGGCATGCCCGATGAATATCGTTTTGGGATACTTGACCAGCATTGTATGGAGACGTTCGAATCCCATATTGTAGGTACCATGCTGAAAATGCATCAGAATCGGTACGTTAAATTCTGCTGCCAGTTCATATAAGCTCTGACTCTCTTTCGAATCACATTCGACCGCGAATTTCTGTTCGCCAATAACTACGCCGCCGAGCTCCAGGTATTTCGCAATTTCATTTCGTGCATCGGCAAGGTCTGTCACTTCGTTGGCACCAAAGTAGAACTCACCCGGATTTTGCCTCGCCATCGCCATCGCCAGCGCCGTATCATTGCCTCCGGCGCCGACACCGCCGAGTGTGTTGTGCTTTCCGTCCCCGGTTGAAGCACGCTTTACGGAAGACCCGGCAGGAAGCAGTATCGTCTGAGTGACTCCCATCGCACGCTGGTGAGCCAGCAACTGTTCGGGAGTACGAGCACGGTAGGTCGTGTGCTGATGGATATCGATAATGGGTTCCGCAGCGTTTCTTTCATCGGCCTTGCTGCCGGCTGCAAATGCGACGACCCCGGCAGACACCGACGAAGCCATAAAACAACGTCGAGTGAGTTGGTGCATTTCGAGCTCCTGGCTGCCAGATACAGAAATCAGCTTGACCGCGTTACGAAGGTGTACAGGGGATTGATCCGTCGAGCAAGCTGTCTCAACATCTGCTGACTGCGTTTCAGAACCAAGTCGCTTGCTGAGTTGGTAACCGCCGAGCTAACGTCCGTCGTATCACTTTCGAATGCCTCGTCCATCTGCCCATGCGGTAATCACCATGAATCGCCACTGTTCTGCAATTGTCATTGCCATTCTGTCACTGCTGACAACAGGTTCTGTTCATGCCGACGTGCGGCTGCCAGCGGTGTTCAGTGATCACATGGTACTGCAGCAGCAACAGAAGATTCGTATCTGGGGCGGAGCGGAAAAAGGTGAATCGGTCACGGTTACGATTGGAAGCAACTCCGCATCCGCTAAGGCAGACGACGCTGGTCGCTGGCAGATTGAACTGCCTCCGATGATGGCCAGCAAGACTCCGACGACGATTACGGTGAAAGGAAGTAACACGATTGAAATCATGGACGTACTGGTCGGAGAGGTCTGGTTGTGCTCTGGTCAGTCCAACATGGAATGGCCTGTCGCAGCTTGTACGAAAGCTCAGGACGAAATCACGGCATCGAAGTCTCCGATGATTCGCCATATCAAAGTTCCGCTTGTGCAATCCACTGTGCCGCTCGATCACTTTCAGTCCAGTTGGCAAGTCTGCTCGCCAGAGACCGCTGGAAGCTTCACAGCGTGCGGATACTTTATGGCTCGCAGGATTCAGCAGGAACTGGATGTCCCTGTCGGACTGATCAATTCGTCGTGGGGCGGAACTCGAGTAGAACCGTGGACGCCGCCCGTGGGATTTCAGCGAGTCGAAGCGCTGCAGGACATCTATCAGTCAGTGATCGGTCGCACGCCAGGAACGCCACAGTATCGCGAACGTCTGACCGCACATTTGAAGGCGATTGCGGAGTGGACCGTTAAGGCAAAGGACGCCTTGAATTCCACGGAAACGCTGACTCCGAGTCCAGCCTACCCCGCGGAATTGACTCCGTTTGTCAGCAATCAGGATCCGACCATGCTTTACAACGGCATGATCCATCCGATTGTTGGCTTTCCAATTCGAGGTGCCATCTGGTATCAGGGCGAATCGAATCACGGCGAAGGCCTGCTGTATCTGGAAAAGAAAAAGGCCCTGATCGGCGGCTGGCGAGAACTCTGGGGACAAGGTGATTTTCCTTTCTACTACGTGCAGATCGCTCCGTTTCAGTATGGTAATGAAGATCCGACGATCCTTGCCAAGTTCTGGGAAGCTCAGGCTGCGGTTCAGACGATTCCGAAGACCGGCATGGTCGTGATCAACGACATTGCAACGCTGAACGATATTCATCCCCCCAACAAGCAGGACGTGGGACTTCGACTGGCTCTGCTGGCGCTGAAGAACGACTATGGAAAAACGGATCTCGTCGCCAACAGTCCGGAGTTCGATTCGCTGGAAGTGCTGAGTGACCGACTAAAAATCACGTTCCGTAACACTGGCGACGGCTTAAAGACTCGCGATGGCAATGCCCCGTCGCACTTTGAAGTGATTGGTGTCGGTTCGAATGGCTTCCAGGCGGCTACTGCAAAGATTGACGGCAATTCTGTCATCCTGACCTCCGACAAAGTGAAAACGCCGGTCGCGTTTCGTTTTGCGTGGCATATGCTGGCCGAACCCAATCTCACTGGCGGAACCGGCCTGCCGGTCGGAGCCTTTCGCGGCGGCGAAGTGCCTGATTTTCTGAATTCACTGACCATCGCAAAGGAGTACTCGCTGGTTTACGACCTGGATTTGAGCAAGCTCGGTCATGACTTCGAATACGATGTGGACAACAGCAGCTCGATTAAATCGTTCGATCGCGTCGGCTATCTTGTAGAGCTAACGGCCGCAGGGGGCGAGGAACGCAAGGTGTTCGTTTCAATGAATGCTTTTACAGATGACGTGAAAAAGATCGGAATCCCGAAGTTTGCCTCGAAGGCTCGATTCCAGATTCCCGTCAAATCAATGGATGTGTTCAGCAACGTCAACGGAATCGTTTCCGGCACCAGCCTTGAAACTGGAAACATCGAATTCTGGCCCGACAACTATGGCACAGTCAACGCCGCCAATGTGGCCGGTGCGTCAGGAACAATCTACGACTTCGGTGATGAAATAGCTCCGTCCGAAGACGGCTATGGTTCAATGCAAGTTCACAATTCTGCGGCCGGTCAGACTCTGTTTGCTATCAACCACTGGGTCGTCGGTGGATCAGCCGACCTTGGCATCGGCAACAGTCCCGGACAGACTCACGACTGGACCTTCAGCGGCAACGCCGGTTCTTACTCGTCGAAGCGATTGCGAGTGTTCGTGCGATAGGCAGAATACAGGGCGGTGGCAGATGCGAATTCGGACGAGGGGAGAATGACGTCTGCGGTCAGCGTCATCCCTCAACATGATCGCAAATCGGACGACGTTCTGTCCATTTGCCGCCGATGGCACCTGAGATAGTCGTGGTCGCCCGTTTTAGCGAAACCGAAATGATAGCCCTGTCCCGGCAAAGAAATCGGCCGCGTTATCGTTGAGCCCTGTTCCGGCGCGGATGTCCCATTGAATATCGTCGGTGATCAGGAACGTGAACCCTCCGTTCGCATAGTGTTCTGTATGAGCCGTATCGGCATCCTGTGGAATGAAGGCGAACCACTCTGTGTACGCCCCAACTCGATCATGGAGTGAATAGCCAATCGTCCACGTCTGAGTCCACTCTGTGTAGATCGAACCTGTTCCAGCATCGACTGAGCGGTTGAGCTGAGTGCCTCCGGCGGTACTGACAAAATCATTGATGTCCCAACCGTAGAGCCAGTTAGCTCCAGGAAGCACTTGATCGTCGGTAAACGCGGAGGACCCCGATGGCACGGTCATCTGAGGAACAAGTGCCATTTCCGGAAGGATACCATCCTGTAACGTAAGGCCAATCTTGACTCCCAGATAGAGATCGGGGACCCCTGTTGTCGCTTCCAACACGGTCGTTTCGTGGGCAAGGGTTGTTGCTAACCGAAGTTCCAGCCAGTTGATCGGTGTGCCGTAGCGAAACAACGCCTCGGGAAAGGAATGCGATTCAGTGAGACTTGTTCCATTGCCATCACGTGCATACGTGTAACCCGTTTCAATCTGAAGAACCCCAGGCCCTACTGTGGAACTGGCTTCGGTCACATCGGGGCGATCTGTCGCCATGGGCGCATTTCGATCGACACTGCCAGGAGCCTGTCCCGCCCACGTCAAGAGGGTTGGTGAGTCATCGAACTGAGATTGTGAAACTTCAACGAAGAGATGGCTGAATGGGTTCACCGACGCAACTCGGTCAGGAGGCTCAAAATTGTATCTGGAGTTCTCCGACACCGCAGATTCGTGATGTTTCTGAGGTGTCTCGAAAAGTGCAGACACGTTGCTCGACACGCCGACGCGGCTATGGGATTGCGCAAGGACTTGCCGACTGGCCCACAGCATCATTGTTAGCACGAGAAATCGGAATGCAGGTGAAAACGACATGGGTGCTCTGCAGTCTAGAAGGGCAGTTTTTTCAGCCGCTTTATTGAGTACTCGGCTGGCTTTCGGCAGGTCCGGGACAGTGTGAGTGCAAAAAATTCGCGCAGTTGATAGTGTCTTTGATCGGTTGTGAGTTGTGGTGGCGCACGCCATTAATTGTAGCATGCGCTACAATTGAAACGATTTTATTCCGGCGGGCGGCGACTAACGGCAAGTTCTGCCGATTTCGGGTGCGCGGTATTTGGATCGATGGTTCCGTGAAGAGCGTCGCCTGGCGTTACACGATTCTGAGAGGCCAGTTTCCCTGGGGGATAGTTTCCCCGATGCCAGATATGACACGTAGCGACACTTTTCAGCGGACTTCCGCCATTCGACGACAGCGGGCTTCCATCGG
The DNA here is from genome assembly GCA_031424595.1 of Planctomycetota bacterium. Classification (GTDB taxonomy): domain Bacteria; phylum Planctomycetota; class Planctomycetia; order Planctomycetales; family Planctomycetaceae; genus SXXK01. Next base: position 18,590 of record JANPHT010000062.1, on the reverse strand, counting down.
GTTGATTCCCGATGACGACTGCCTTACCCTGCGCGGACGGTCGGCGACTTGACCCAAGAGGGATGCGATTCATCCGACGTGATGATTGCGTACTTTTGTTGGACAAAGTGTCGATCGTTCAACCCTTCCCATCATCTCTTCCAGAAGCCGTTACCGAAATTCCGGATCGGCAGGTGTTGCATGATTCTTAGCGGCAGCGAAATCAAGGCTCGCCTCGGCACCGACATCAGGATTGATCCTTTCAATGAGGAACAACTCAACCCCAACAGTTACAATCTGCGACTGCACGACGAGCTGCTGGTCTATGAAGAAATCGTGCTGGATATGCGGCGGCCGAATCGGTACCGCCGAATCCTGATTCCGCCGGAGGGCCTCATCCTTCAGCCCAACCAGATGTATCTCGGTCGCACAGTGGAATACACCGAAACTCGCAACCTTGTTCCAATGCTCGAAGGGCGTTCGTCGATTGGTCGGCTGGGCATGTTCGTCCATGTGACGGCGGGCTTCGGAGATGTTGGCTTTTGTGGTTACTGGACGTTGGAGATGATTGCGATCCAGCCAATTCGAGTTTATCCGGGAGTTCAGGTCTGTCAGGTCTTCTATCACACGGTGGAAGGGGAAATCACCGAGTACAGCGAAGGAAAATACCAGAAGAACAAGGATATTCAGCCCAGCTTTCTCTACAAGGAATTGGGTCGCGAAGATCGACAGAAGACACTGGAATTTGATGAATCGAAACCCTGAAGCAATCCCGCGCCTTCACGGATAATTGCCTATGTCAGGAGAACTACGCTGCAACCATTGAATGTGCTGCTGGCAATCATTGCCCTTGTGACGATCAGCCATCCCGCTGCGGCGCAGTCAGAATCCCTTCAGGCAATTCGCACCAAAGGAACTCTGGTCTGGGGAGCTGATCAGGAAGGGGGCGGGCCGTTTGTTTTTCCCGTGGATGCTGACCCCACAAAGTTAACAGGCTTTGAGGTAGACCTGGCGGAACTCATTGCGTCTCACATTGGCGTGAAAGCACAGTTTCAACAGGGGCAATGGGACAAGCTTCCTGACCTGATGGATCGCGGGGACATTGACATTGTCCTGAATGGATTCGAATGGAACCCAGGCCGGGCAGACCGATATGGCACTTCAATTCCGTATTACATCTATGAACTTCAACTGCTTGCGCGAGTCGATGACAATTCGATCCAATCGTGGAACGATCTTCTGAAGCAGCCAGCCAGGCGACCGCGGCGAGTGTCTCTGCTGGGCGGTGCGGCGGCGGAAGATTTCACGACCAATTTCGCCGGCGAACAACTTGAGTTGGCCCTGTTCGACGGCGTGACCGATGCGATGCGTGCTGCGGAGCTTGGTACTGACAGAATTGATGCCAACATTCAGGACCTGCCGATCTGGAATTTTTATAAGAAGGATTTTCCGCAACTGAGAGCCGTTGGCCCACCCGTCGGTCGAGGGTTTTACGTGGCCCTTGTTCGCAAGCAGGACAAAGAACTGCTGAAAGCAATTAACGAAGCCCTCGTCAATGGCCTTCGTGATGGCAAACTGCGAAAGATTTTCGAACGCTATGGCATGTGGAACGAAACGCAGTCCCTGCGAGCCCTCGAAACAGCAACCGATGGAGGATTTGCCGGCCTGACGAGCACTCCTTCCGACGACATGTCAGATTTCGGCGGCCAGTCCACCAAAGCGGTGCCGGAATTGGCGTCCTCACAGACGATCCACGGAACGCAGGTGATCGTTCAACGCGGTTGGCTGCTTGTCGAAGCAGCACTGATGACGGTCATGCTCTCCGTGACCGCCATGCCAATCGCTGTGCTGATCGGGCTGACGATGGCCTTGCTGCGGCTTTATGGAAAATGGTACGTGGCTGCTCCCGCGACGATGTATGTCGAACTTGTGCGAGGCACCCCGCTGGTCCTTCAATTGTACGTGATTTACTTCCTTGTCCCGGAAATGCTGAGACCTTTTTTCCCGGGCACACAATTCAGCATCAGCGCGTTTTGGTCGGCAGTGACCGGTTTAGCGATCAACTATTCGGCATACGAGGCTGAGATTTATCGAGCAGGCTTGCAGGCAATTCCAAAGGGCCAGATGGAAGCCGCGTTATCGCTTGGGATGACGCGAAATCTGGCCTTGTTTCGCATCATCATCCCCCAAGCCACTCGGATTGTCATCCCGCCGGTGACCAATGACTTCATTGCCTTGTTTAAAGATACCGCGGTCTGCAGCGTGATTACCGTTGTTGAGTTATCAAAAGCGTACTACATCCAGGCTCGCAATACGGGTGCCATCGTTGAGCTGGGGATTCTGACGGCACTGCTGTATCTGGCGATGAGCTATCCTCTTTCCATTCTGGCAAGTCGACTGGAACGGAAGCTTGGAAAGGAATCTCGCTGATGATTTCTCTGCAAGGAATTGTGAAACGCTACGGGGCGACAGAGGTGTTGAAAGGCGTCACCATGTCAGTGGCCCGAGGCGAAGTCTGTGTCCTGCTTGGTCCGTCGGGAGGCGGCAAAAGCACACTCCTGCGCACCATCAACGGACTCGAGACTTTCGACGATGGAACGATCGAAATCGGTGGAACGGTTCTTACGGCCTCGCGCGGGCCGGCTCGCGATGCTGCCTTGTTGCAGATTCGACGCAAAGTGGGCATGGTGTTTCAGCAGTTCAATCTGTTTCCTCACCTGACAGTTCTGCAGAACGTGATTGAAGCGCCGGTTCACGTGCTGAGGCAATCTCGCGATCAGGCGGTGGCCAGGGCCAAGCTATTGCTGGATCGAGTCGGATTGCTTCCCAAATGTGATGCCCTGCCAGGGGCCCTCTCTGGTGGTCAGCAGCAACGCGTCGCCATCGCAAGGACTTTGGCGATGGAGCCCGAAGCGATTCTGTTCGACGAACCAACAAGCGCACTTGATCCAAACACTACTTCCGAAGTGATCTCCGTGATGCAGGATCTGGCCAAAGACGGCCAGGGCATGATTGTGGTGACTCACGGAATGCACTTCGCCCGAAATGTGGCTCATACCGTACACATCCTGCACTCAGGATCGATCATCGAAAGTGGGCCACCGAAGCGGGTCTTTGATAATCCGGAACACGAATTGACACGCGAATTTCTTTCCGACTCGCATTAGATTTGCTGGAGTGTTGAAATGGCGACCGTCCGTCTTTGCAGCCGGCAAACAACTGTCGACAAACAACTGTCGACAAACAAAAATCGACAAGGCCGTCGTTTCCCAGGGCGCTATCCCTGAATGAAGCGACCCATTAAATCCCAACCATTCGGCAATGCAATTGGGGATTCTGCAGCGGTCACTTCACTGTAGGTTTTGGCAGAGTCCGGCAAAATCCCGGAACCGCACATGGCAAATGGACAAAAGCCATGACTGTGCGTTCGAGTTCTAAGAAACGTCGGATGGTCCGGACAAATCAACAGCCGATACTCACCCTGCGATTTGAGCCAATCATGCACAGGCCCTACAATATGTTGATCGATATTCTCGACGGCTCGAACCTTTTCGTGCACATGACCTTCATGTGAGGCCTCATCAGTGGCCTCCACATGCACCACGACAAAATCGATATCGGGCCGCGTCAGCGTCGCAATGGCCGCTCGTCCCTTGGCCGCGTAATCAGTATCGAGGTAGCCAGTCGCCCCGGCCACTTCCACCACTTCCCAACCGATCAACCGACCAATGCCTCGTAACAGATCCACGGCCGTAATCACGGCACCGCGAATTCCATAGCGATCGACAAATGAGCGAAACGCGGGACGCTGACCAAGCCCCCAGAGCCAGATCTGCGTGGCCGCCAGTTCGCCGGCTGTGCGGCGGCGAATATTTGGCTCGGCGTTCGCAAGAATCTCACGACTCTGCTCCATCAGCCTTAAGAGCTCTTCAGAACCAGGTCCTTTTGGAAGATGATCGGAAACCAGTTGATCAGTGATGTCGTGCGGAGGAGTACTCTCAGTCTGTTTTGAAAACGGAGCTTCAATTCCACGCGACCGATACAGGAGCAGATTCCGATAGCTGACCCCCGGATGAAACTTCCAGTGACTATCTCCGCACTGCCCTTTCTGAAGCAGCGTGATCAACTCACGAGCCATCTCGTTGGGATACTGCCCTGCAGTGAAGCTGGTCATTCGCCCATCCGTCATGTTGACCAGATTACAACGAATCGCCCAATCACCCTCGTGCAGTTCAATTCCCTGTGCCGCCGCCTCGAGCGGCGCGCGGCCAGTATGGAACTCCAGCGGACTGTATCCGAAGAGGCTCATCGTGCCCACATCGCTGCCTGAGGGCATGGATGCAGGAACGTTGTCGGTCTGGCCAACCAATCCCAATCGCGCAACTTCATCCATATGCGGAATTCTTGCGGCCTGCAGTGGTGTCAGCCCGGTGAGTTCCGGCTGAGCTTCGTCAGCGACGCCATCAGGAATGACCAGCACATACTTCATAGGGAATGCAACGCAAAAGGAAGGATTGTTCAGAAGCTGAAGGTCAGTCACGAATCCGCTTCGTCAGAACCGAAAAGCCTGAGACGACAAGACATGTTTATTTCTTCTTCGTGGACGACTTCGACTTCGACGCCTCTTCTTTCCGGGAAGCTTTGCTCTTACTTTTCTCTTTTGGAGTGTCTCCGAAGACTTTGTCCCAACCACTGACAAATTTCTTCGATGTTCCCGTGTGAACTGTATATCCCGTCATTTTCGGTATCCTTAACAAAACCTTATGGGCGACTTATGGCAAGGTTTTACGTTAATAAAACAACCCTGCATCCAAGGAAGATGCAGGGTTGAGGGAAGTTCGTCAAGTCAATTCTGTCGTGAACTCTTTCGGACGTTGGCTGCCTGCATCACGCAGGAGACGAAGCTGCTTCAGTTTCGGGCGCGGGAACCTCATCCACACCACCATTAAACTCCAACTGCTTCTGATCGCCCACTTCCTTCACGCTGACGTGAATTGCGTTCTGACCATCGAACGTGCCTCGCAGCAGTTCTTCAGAAAGCGGATCTTCGATGAAACGTTCCACGCTTCGACGCAAAGGACGAGCCCCGTAGTCCAGACCATCGTCCACTTCGCCCTTATCGATGATAAACCCGCGAGCTCCATCGCTGAGCACAAGTCGCTTGCCTCGTTCCTTCAGCCGATCGTACACCTTCGCCAATTCGATGTCGACAATCTTCATCAACTCGTTGCGAGTCAACTTGCGGAAGACCACAACCTCATCAAGACGGCCGAGGAATTCCGGCTTGAACTGACGCTGCAGTTCATGCATCAGATTGACCTTCATGTCTTCGTAAGATTTTTCAACGTCCCGTTCACGCAGCGTGTGCAGACCCATGTTGCCACCGTGAGCCATCTTGCTGGCCCCGGCGTTCGTTGTCATGATCAGAATCACGTTCTTGAAGTCGACTCGACGTCCAAAGCTGTCCGTCAAATGTCCTTCTTCCATGATCTGGAGAAGCATATTGAAAACATCCGGATGCGCTTTTTCGATTTCGTCGAGCAGCACAACCGCATAAGGACGGCGACGAATCTTCTCAGTCAGCTGACCGCCTTCTTCAAATCCCACATATCCCGGAGGAGCACCAATCAGACGACTGACATTGTGCTTTTCCATGTATTCAGACATGTCGATCTGAATCAAGGCGTCCTGATCGCCGAACATAAACTCGGCCAGCGTTTTCGCCAGCAGCGTTTTTCCGACGCCAGTTGGACCGGAGAACAAGAACACTCCCGTCGGACGCTTCGGATCTTTCAGACCGCTGCGACTTCGACGAACAGCCTTGCAAACCTGGGTGATGGCCTGGTCCTGACTGATAACTCGCTTATGAAGCTCTGCCTCCATCTGCAGCAATCGAACCGCGTCCTCACTGGACAATCGTGTCAACGGGATGCCGGTCATCTTGGCAACGACTTCCGCAACGACTTCGGCATCGACAACACCATCAGTCTGGCGAGATTTCTCACGCCATTCTTCAGTGAGTTGATCCTTCTTCTTTCGCAGCTTGTCAGCCTGATCGCGGAACGAAGCGGCTTTTTCAAACTTTTGTTCGGCGACAGCTTCTTCCTTCGCCGCGTTCAGCCGCTGAATTTCTTCTTCAAGTTCCTTCAAATCGGGCGGACGAACCATGGATTTGAGACGAACTCGCGCACCAGCTTCGTCGATGACATCGATCGCCTTGTCTGGCAAACATCGAGCCGTGATGTAGCGATTTGACATTTCCACTGCGGTTTCCAGGGCATCATCAGTGATCTGCACACGATGATGCTCTTCGTATCGCTCACGAAGTCCTCGCAGGATTTCCACGGCCTGCTTTGCTGTCGGTGGCTCTACCATGACGGTCTGGAAACGTCGCTCCAGAGCCGCATCTTTTTCAATGTACTTGCGATACTCGTCCAGCGTTGTGGCACCGATACACTGAATTTCGCCACGACTCAATGCAGGTTTCAGCACGTTCGACGCATCGATGGCACCTTCCGCACCGCCCGCACCGACAAGCGTATGCAACTCGTCAATGAACAGGATTGTATTCTTGGCGCGGCGAACTTCATTCATCACAGCCTTGATACGCTCTTCGAACTGGCCACGATACTTGGTTCCAGCGACCATCATTGCAAGGTCCAGCACGATGATTCGGCGATCTGCCAGAATGTCGGGCACCAAACCGTCCACAACCATCTGAGCAAAGCCTTCGACAATCGCTGTCTTTCCGACACCTGCTTCGCCAAGCAGAACAGGATTGTTCTTTTGACGACGGCAAAGAATCTGAATCACTCGTTCGATTTCTCGTTCGCGACCGATCACCGGGTCAAGCTTCTTCTGCTTGGCCAGTTCCGTCAAATCCCGTCCAAAACTGTCTAACGCAGGCGTCTTGCTGCGGCTTGCGCCCTTGGCAGCGGCCGCTCCGCCAGCGGCAGCACCGCCACCGCCACGCTCTTCCGAACCCGGTTCAGCGGATTCCATGCCATGACCAAGCAGGTTCAGCACTTCGTCGCGAACATCTTCCAGCTTCAGCCCGAGATTCATCAGCACCTGAGCCGCAACCCCTTCCTGCTCCCGCAGCAGGCCAAGGAGCAAGTGTTCGGTGCCGACGTAATTATGGTTGAGGTTTCTTGCCTCATCCATGGCGTATTCGATGACCTTTTTTGCTCGCGGTGTCTGGGGCAATTTACCCATCGTCACCATATCTGGGCCGGTCTGCACGATCTTCTCAACTTCGATGCGGATCTTTCTCAAATCCACATCCAGGTTCTTCAGCACGTTTGCGGCAACGCCTGAACCTTCCTTGACCAGTCCCAGCAGAATATGTTCCGTGCCAATGTATTCATGATTGAAGCGCTGAGCTTCCTGGTTGGCCAGTTGCATCACTTTCCGGGCACGATCTGTGAAGCGTTCGTACATTCGACTTCCTCGTTTTCGAATCTTCCTGAAGCCCCGTGGGCCAAAGCCCAGAGGAACCAATTATTCTTCTTGTACACCCGACGGATTCATTTGATGAAACCGTCCTTGTCACATTCGCCAATGGATTTTCGCGAACCTCGGAAATCCCCTCCATGAACTCTAGCGCCGAATCGAACGCATCTGATGAATTTCTGATGAAGTTTAGAGAGTCGGCTCTGTTACGTGACGGTTGAAACGGACCTTCGCCGACGGCAGCGACTGCCAATTGGTGAATACCCAACCGAATCTTCCAGAACAATCCGAACAACTCAACTGATCAGCAAACCTCTACGATTCACTCCGCCACATTGACAGTGCTCTGTTAAAGAACACTCACATCCGTTGATTCAGCGAATCGCGTGCCGAATTCTAGGAGCCGTGGCGCATTGGGACAAGACAAGGGGACTCGCGATTCCGCATAAACAGTATCAACCGCGGGAACTTCGCAAAAATGTCACTCAAACCACTCCCCGAGTGACTCTCACGGATTCGCCCGGATTTGCTACACTCCGCTGGTTCCTGAGGCTTACTCTGGTGCTTGCAGTGGGTCATTTGATCCGTTCGGCACCAGAATTCAATAAAATCCCATCAGTTGACCTTTCAAAATCTGTTGACGGAAAGTTTGTTCCATGAGTCTTGCGATTACCGCTGTTCATGCCCGTGAAATCCTGGATAGCCGGGGCAATCCAACGGTTGAAGTTGATATCCTGCTGGAAGACGGCACCATTGGCCGCGCGGCTGTGCCCAGCGGGGCCAGCACGGGGGCTCATGAAGCCTGCGAAATGAGAGACACCGCCAATAAGTCGCGTTACATGGGTAAAGGCGTTCTGCAGGCTGTGTAAAATGTGAATTATGAGATCGCTGAATCCCTCATCGACATGGATGTGACCGATCAGGCCTCAATCGACATGACCATGATTGAGCTCGACGGCACACCCAACAAGTCTCGCCTGGGAGCAAACGCGATTCTTGCGTGCTCGCTGGCTTCAGCGCACGCGGCGGCCGCTATTTCTGGCCTGCCCTTGTTCCGCTATCTGGGCGGTGTGGGAGCCAACTGTTTACCAGCTCCGATGATGAACATCATCAACGGGGGCGCTCATGCCAATAATGGCATCGACATCCAGGAATTCATGGTGATGCCGCTGGGCTTCGATTCGTTCGGAGACGCATTGCGAGCGGGCACGGAAATCTTCCACAACCTGAAAAAGGTTCTGGCTGCCAAGGGACTCAGCACGGCGGTTGGTGACGAAGGTGGCTTTGCCCCTGACCTGAAGACCAACGAAGAGGCTCTGCAGGTGATCATGACCGCCATCGAAAACGCGGGTTACACGCCTGGTGAGCAGGTTCAGATCGCTCTCGACTGTGCCGCGACGGAATTCTTCGATTCCAAAACCGGACTTTACAAGATTGATGGTAAGTCGATTGATGCTGGCGGCATGGTAGGATTGCTCGAACAGTGGGCTGACAAGTATCCAGTTTGCTCAATTGAAGACGGTTGCTCCGAAGACGACTGGGACGGATGGAAGAAACTGACCGATAAGCTGGGTGATCGGTTGCAGTTGGTGGGCGATGACCTGTTTGTGACCAACGTCGCTCGCCTGACTCAGGGGATCGAAAAAGGCATTGCAAACAGCATTCTCGTTAAGGTCAACCAGATCGGAACGCTGACCGAAACAATCCAGGCCGTCCAGATGGCGTACCGCAATGGTTACACCGCTGTCATGAGCCATCGTTCCGGTGAAACGGAAGACACGACAATTGCGGACCTGGCTGTGGCACTCCGCACAGGCCAGATCAAGACAGGGTCCGCCAGCCGAACCGATCGAATCTGTAAGTACAATCAGTTGCTCCGCATCGAAGAGATGCTGGGGGATTCGGCAACCTTTGGTGGAACGATCTGATCTCAACACCTGATCAGTTCGTAACCTGCGAACTGTCATGGCAAAAGTCGATCTTCACGAAACTTCTGAACCGGCCTTTGAGAAACCTGCAATGGTTTCTCAGACGGCCGGTTCTTTATTGATGTCGATTGGTTTCTGGCTGTCGCTCCTGATGGCCGCCTGTCTTTATGCGGCCGTGGCGTTGACCCCCAAACTCGCGGGCTGGATCAATGCCAGACAGCAATATCTGGAAAATTCCGCCCGACTCAGCCAGCTGGAGGACGAGGTTGACTACCTCGAAAGAGTCGCGGCGGCATTGAAGAACGATCCTGAGTTTGCCCGACGGCTTGTGCGCGCCAACCAGAACTCGGGACTTGAACAGACTGAGTTTCTTCCGGTTTCCAGAGATTTACTTTTCGGCGGTTCTCCGCAAGCCGAACCGACCGTTCCGCAGGTCGTACAGCCAGCCGTGGCCCGGGTGATCTTCCATCTGGCCAGTGATCAAACACATCGAAACTGGCTGTTGATTGCTGCGGCGGGAATTACGATTTCCGCGTTCACTCTGCTAAATGAGGCCGGCGTTGGCATCGTCAGAGTTGCCATCAGTGGGATCCTCGGGCTGCTTTCCGCAGCCACTGCGCGCTATCGGAAACCCACTGAAGATGCAGAATCTGATCTATCGTGATCCGTAAACATCGACCAGGCAATTTGAAAGCCTGCTGATCCAGGAACAATCAATCGGCTGTCACCAGAACCCTGCTCCGACAATCTATTCTGCCACGATTCGCGCTGCAGTTCCTGAACTCCAGCAGCCCTGTCACAACTCGCCTTCAGAGGCCGTCGTAAACTCTCTTCGATGCGCCAGCACCAGAGCCGCAGCGAGAAACACCGACGCCAATGTCAACAGCCAGAAACAATGCAGAAAGGCCGATCCCTCGCCAAACACATACGAGAACGAGGGGTCCTTTTTCATGGTTTCGTTGAGTGGCAACCACTGCACCAGCAGCGAGCGTAGTCGATACTGCACGGTCAGGCGGTTCACCAGCGCTGGAATAATGCCAAGTACGATCTCCACAAAGCCGGTGTACATGACACTAAAGACCATGGCACGTTTCGGAGAGATAACACCGACCAGAAGGTAAACGGCCGAATAAGCCATGCAGGACAGCAGGCTAAGGGCCATCAATGCGCACCAGATTCGAATCGGCGAAACGGCATTCGTCAGAACGACCGCTGCGGTGGCCCCAGCCCAGGCAGCTGAGACTCCCCAGGTCACTGCCACAAGATACTTTCCGATCAGCAACCAGAAGATGCCATTCGGACGCGTTGCCAGATACACCCACGTCCGCTGTTCCAGTTCGGTGGCCACAGCCGGCCCGGCTGTCAGCAGTACGCTGAGTGCTGAACACACACACGGAATCAGCACGTACAATGCGATCGACCAAAACGTGTCTCGATCCGATTCTGGTATCCCTCGTTCAAAATTCGGAATCGTACGAAGCAGAATGGTCAGTACGGCAGGAAACGCGGCCATCACAACCCACCAGGCGATACGACCTGCGGTCAACGAACGCCTCCACTCATGAACAAACACCGCGCGAAGAGCGTTCACAGTTCACCTCGGTGAATCTTCATCAGGGAATTAAACAAAGACTGGAGGGAATCATCGGCCGTCCGCATTTCAAAGATTCTGAGATCCTCGTCCCGGACCCATCTCGAAAGCTGCTCCGACAATGCGCTGCCGTTACGGGTGGTCAGCAGCACAACATCTCCTCCGGTCCCACTGGTGACACGCGCGGCTTCGGCCATGTTTTCCTTCAACACTCGAGCCGCCAGAGCGCGACCATCGTGACAGCGAATATGAATCTCCATCGGGACTTTGAACAGTAACTCGTGTACCTCGGATGCTGTTCCTGACGCGAGTACTCGCCCACCCGAAATGAGCAGAAAGGATTGAGTCAATGCTTCGACTTCGTGCAAAACATGCGTGGCGATGATGACGCTGCGACCCATCTCGATCCAGTTTTTCAGAACGTCGGTCATCTGGGATCGCCCTACCGGATCCAGTCCGCTTAAGGGTTCGTCCAGGATCAGGAGTTCTGGCTCATGAGCAATCGCCTGCGCCAGTTTCGTACGCTGACGCATCCCACGCGAGTACGACGAAATTGGCCGATTCATGCCTTCTTTCATACCCGTCAGCTCCAGGCACTCCAGAGACCGGGAGCGAGCCTTTCCATGGGAGAATCCCTGCATTTCCAGCAGATAAGTCACCCACTCCACGGCACTTATGGAAGAATACATGCCTTCAAAACCAGGACAGAATCCGATGCGTCGCATGAGGTCCGCATTGTTGCGAGGATTCATGCCAAGAACTTTGACGGTGCCCCGTGTGGGCAATAACTGACCCGTGAGCAGGTTTAGCAGTGTACTCTTTCCGGCGCCATTCGGTCCCAGCAAACCATAGGCTCCTGGAGCGAGTTCCAGCGTGATGTCGTTCACGCCAAGAATTTTTCCATAGAGCTTGGTCACGGATTCAAATTGGATCATGGGGTTTGTTGACATGGTGGCAAACAGCAAATGCTCGTGAGATCAAGAATTGTGAATCAGCCGGCCGCGGGCGACTTCGCATCGCTGGTGAATTCTCTCCGTATGTCGTCGCTCATCAAATCTGCATCGGAGCCGACACTCGTCGGTAAACCACAGCCATCGAAATTGCTGTCAGCACGGTCAGTACGATCAACCGCGTTTCAATTCCGGGAACAGAGAGCTTTGGATCAAGCATCCAGCCTGCGACGTCGCTGAACATATGAAACAACGAAACACATTGCATCAAAGAACTGTCGCCCGGTGATGCAAACGGCACGGCGATTGAGTATGTCAGGAAACCAAAAATCCAGATCGCAAACCAGCCGAATGAGGCGTAACGAGACTCCGTTGTCAGGGACGATAACATCAACGCCAGCGACGTACAGGGAATGATAATCGCTGCCGACACAAAGATGATGCGGAACGGCAAATCCCAGGTGACTTTCAACACGCCGATGTTCGGCGACAACAGTACGCCGACAAAAAACAGAGTCAGCGCAGGGAGTACCGTGATCATGGAGAGATAGGTAACGACGGACCCCGCTTTTCCCAGAATATACTGAACTCGCGACATCGGCCGGGAGAAATACAGCAGAAACGCGCGGGACCGAAAATCCTGTGAGATCAGCGGAGGAGCGATCAGTCCCACGATGGGAATCAACAGGAATGGCTGCGTTCGTCGAAACAAATTCAGCAGCAGCAGTGACCAAAAAGTGTGACGCCGCACGTCAGGTGACTCATTCTGGCGAAAAATTCGGGAGAGAGCTTCGCGAAGATCCGGATCATTGCCCTGGCCTGTGATCATTAACGCCGACAGGTTTCCGAGTATCTGACGTGACGCCCCGTCGTTCTTCTCCGCCTGCTCGAACAGAAAGATCATGAATCCCATGATCACTCCGGGCACCCACGCAAAAAACATCATTCTACGCAGCCACATACTTTGCCAGGCCCGCCGAATGCCGATCTCCGCCACAACTGTCCAGCGAGTGCCGGATGACTCCAGCTGGCCGTCCCATTCACGATACCCCAGGTTATGAATCGGCACGATGTACCTCGCGGACGGCGTCCAGAAAGATTTGTTCGAGTGAGTTCTTTGAAGGTGTCATGCTGCGAATGACGCACCCGGTTTCGAACGCTGCAGACCAAAGCGTCGAGTTTAACGCGCCAGGTTCTCCGGTGATCTGCAGCTGATGCGGCAAGACAATCGTCGATTTCAGCTCATGAGACAACAATACCTGCTGCATCGCCTTGTAATCGCCCGTCACACTGACAGTCACAGAAGGATCTGGCATCCGACATAGAACATCCAGAGTATCGCTGACCCGGACAGAGCCCCCGGCAAGAATGACCACGCGATCACAGACCGTCTGAACATCCGGCAGGATGTGAGTGCACAGAATTACGGACTTGCGAAACTCGCGAGCCAGAATTCGAATCCGATTCAGCATGGACTCGCGCTCTTCAGGATCAAGTCCTGACGTGGGCTCATCAAGAATCAGCAACTTTGGATCATGGACAATGGCCATCGCAAAACGCAGCTTCTGTCGCATGCCGGTGGAGTATGTTTCAACCGGTCGATAGCGTTCCTGGCCAGCGCCGCAGAAGTCCAGAATCTCATGGCCGCGTCGCAGAGCCTCCGTGTTTGGCATTCTTGACAACCGAGCCGCCACCTGAATCGATTCAATGCCCGTCAATCCATGAATATAACAGTCGTCTTCCGGCATATAACCAATCTGCGTCCGAATCTGAGCGGCCGATTCGCCCAGAGGAAATCCAAGAACTTGCCCCGTTCCCGAGTTCGTGCGAACCAGTCCGAGCAGTACCTTAATCAGCGTGCTTTTCCCTGCCCCGTTAGGTCCGAGCAATCCCGTGATCCCTTCATGGATCATCAGATTCACATCGGATAACGCGCGAAACGAACCGTAGTCCTTCGTCAGGTTGTTGAGTTCAATCAAAGCCGCCATAGAAATCCTGAGCCTCCAACCCGATCAGAGTCGCCCACTCTCATCATTTTGTCTGTCAATTCGTCAAAACACTCAACCCAGGTCATCTAGCCAGCCCGGCGTTCGTCAGACCAGTCTCACGCTGGGAATCTGCCACAGGGTCCACCCTTCGCCAGCAATAATTGCCTATTCCCGGAGCGACTCCGCCATGTCAATCAATTCTGCCATGAGCTTTTCCGATGCCGTTGGTTCCAGTCGGTTGGTTCCTATCCATGTTTCATAGCCACCCAGTTCCATCTGGCGAGGTGTGGGAAGATATCCGAAGTACCCATGTGCCAGCTCGACCATGAATGAATTTGCCAGCGGCGAACGATCTTTGAATTCCATACCGATCTCGCAAAAAACCTCACACGGCATGGTGCCGATGCCAATGTCGCCTATTCGCACGATCTGCACAGGTATTGTCGTTGTCTCGGGATAACCGTCTAATTTCATCGCACGTTGAGCATAAATGTAGGAAAGATCCGAATCGTTTTTCGGCCCCGCTGCAATGGTGGACACCGCCCAGTCTCTCTGCTCCGGCGTGGGCTTTCTCCAGCGCACTACAGGCTCGCGATAGCTGGCGGCTACGGTGACATGATCCTGATAAGTGAGCCCCTCCAGGGCCGCGTGAACTTTCACCGCAACGTCTTTGGCAACGAACTTCATTTGTTCGTAGGGCTTTCTGCCGGGCCGCGGGGTCTTGAAGTTAATATTGTTAATGTCCCCGCTTGTGCCATTGGCCATAATCCCCACAAATGGCGGCAGGTCAACGTCGTCTGCAGTCGTCGACGGCAATTCCACAAGCGCACGAAGTTGTTCGCAAAAGTAACCATAGTAATCTGCGGAAATGTGCCCGGAGCCTACGCCACCGACATAGTGAAGCGAGTAGGCCGCAAACACGGAGATCGGCTTGCCATCGAGGTCCCGCACCGAAATCATGGAGACACTCGGATCAATCGGGCCCGCAGGTTCCATCAGATTTTGACTTCCGGCGGGAGGATTCATTTTCACGATGTCAGTGCCTCCAAACGGATTCGGAGGAACAGTGCCTGGCCGCATGTGCCAGCGACGATTGAACAGGTGATCGGGCACATCGACAGACCCAAACGCAATTTGAGCGGGTCGCAGATTGTTGATGGATCGCGTAACGCCGTCGGCAATTCTTGATGCCACAAAAGCTTGGTACTCGCTGGACTCCTGATCCGGTTCCAGTCGATCCTCACCCAGTGCGCTGGTTGCCGAATGAGTGTGGGTCGCGCTGATCATGATGTTGGCGACGGGAATCTGATGCTGCTCTGAGATCAACCTGCGAGCCTCTTCACTGACAACGCGATGAATGCCGAGCAAATCGCAGACGACAAGTGCAATTCTCGTATGCCCGTCGTCAAGCACCAGGCAACGTGCATGAAGTTCGTCATGAATATGCGTTGACGGAAACGGTACAAATCCGCCGATGATGGGAGCCCCGATCGCAGGTGTCAGATTGCTGGTCGCCGCGCCGGCCCTGAATGTGTTCGCATCGACGTGAGCAAGACGTGGATTACACAAAAGCAGAATCGTCAGATAAAAACACGATCTCACAAAACGCCTCCCCACTGCGTCTGAAGAAGACTAACAAACTTTCATCGCCGATGGCACAGCGGGTCGCTGCGAGCCACTCTTTTGCAAAGCATGGTAGCGGCCTCTTGAGTGGGATGGCACCGAATCTTGTCTGCTTCCGCAGGGAAGAGCGGGTTTTGGATAAGCAAAGTTCCGGATAAGCGATTGAGTGCTCAATCCTGTGCTGAGGAGAGAATCGCGATGCGGCCTCCGCTTCCCTTGTGGAAATGTGACAGTACACTCATGATCGTTTTGACTTTCCGGGTCGCTTGCAGGCTGCATTAAGTTGACAACAATGCGGCGACATTGTGCCGACGCAGGATTGTCACGCAGAATTATCATGCAGAGTGTTGAAGTCTTCCCATGTCCGCAGCGATTGCACGATAGACTGGAACTTATGACAACTCAGAATCCATCGGAACAGCCCTCATTGCGAGTGGCTGAGAATGGCGCTGAGCCTGCCCACATCACGCTGGCGATGATGCGTGATGTCCTTTCCGTGCCATTGTTGTGCGACGCACTGGATTCCTATGGCTTTCGCCGCCAGTCTCCAAGGCTGCCGATTGTCCCCATCACAATGCCCGACGCAACTCTGATTGGACGCTGCAAGACCTCACTTTGGGCCGATATGGCGCATGCTGATCCTGAGCCGTACAAACTGGAATTGACCGTGGTGGATTCCTGTCGGCCCGACGACGTGCTTGTCTGTGCGGCCTCTGGATCGAACCGGTCGGGCATCTGGGGTGAACTGCTGACGACAGCATCTCGCAACACGGGATGTGTGGGAGTGATCGTCGATGGCGCGGTGCGAGACGTTGCAAAGATGAAGGCAATGCACTTCCCCGTATTTGCTCGAGGTATGAATCCCTACGACAGTCGCGACCGCCAGCGAGTGATCGATATTGACATCCCAATCGAACTCGATGGCATCCAGATTTTCCCCGGCGATCTCATCGCGGCGGATTTAGACGGAATTGTCATTGTGCCCAAAGCCGTGGAGGAACAGGTGGTTCGAGCGGCATGGAACAAAGCTCACGCTGAGAACGAAGTTCGAGATGCGATCCGCAACGGAATGTCGGCGACCACAGCCTTTGAGACGTTTGGCGTCTTATAGGCCTTCTTTTGCCCCAGTCTTCAAGCAAGAATGCTAGCGACTGCCATAGTCGATCAGGCGGGCGAGCTCTGAACGCATTTCAGAGCGATGCACGATGCGATCAACGAAACCATGCTTCAGCAAAAACTCGCTGGTCTGAAATCCTTCAGGCAGATCAATCTTGCATGTTGCCTGAACGACTCGCGGGCCAGCAAAACCGACGAGAGCTCGTGGTTCGGCGACAATGATATCACCAAGCGACGCAAAGCTGGCGGCGACGCCTCCCATTGTGGGGTCGGTCATTACTGAAATAAACAGGCCATTGGCACGCCGGAAACGAGCCAATGCGGCGGAAACTTTGCCCATCTGCATCAGGGAAATAATTCCTTCGTGCATCCGAGCGCCGCCACCGGAACCGCTGACGATAATCAAAGGCAGCGACAACTCGGTGGCTTTCTCAACAGCACGCGTCAGCTTTTCGCCAACCACGGAGCCCATGCTCCCCATAATGAATGCCGAGTCGGTCGTCCCAAAAACCAGAGACCGACCACGCATGTAGCCGCGACCTACGGTACAGGCATCTTTCATACCTGTCTTCTGCTGTTCATCGATTATCCGGTCCTTGTAGGACTTGCGATCCGCAAAGCCCAACGGATCTCCGGACGTCATTTCGCCGTACCATTCTTCAAAACTGTCTGGGTCAAGCAACTGACGAATTCGCATGGACGTTGGAACATAGAAGTGATGTTCACATTCCGGGCAGACATTGAGATTCTGTTCAACCTGCTTGCGAAAAACGGTCGCTCCGCAACCATCACAGCGGAGCCACAGGCCTTCCGGCACGCCACGTTTTGGACGTTTCATCGTCGACTTCACTGCTGTTTCTGTGTTATCCAGAGTACTCATCGATCATTCTCCACTTGCACCGACAGCTGGCACGGCTTCCACGATCTGAGGTTCTTCTGCCGCCAGAAAGTGAGCTGCTTCAAACGTCGTCGATTCCAAAACGTGCACCAATTGTTCCGATTCTTCGCCACACAAGCAAGCCGTCACGTGAGGACGGCGATGCTCCAGTGTGCAGAGAATCACGGTGGCCAGCGGCTCCGGAGCCACGATCGCAAAGACGTCATGTTTTCGCATGGCCTTGGTGAGAGCGCGTTCGAGACGTTGGCACGCATCGGAAAGTGTCTCACCTTCTGGCGGACAAATCGCCGTCACATCTTCTTTTCCGGATCGAAAAAGGCGAGGAAATCTCTTGCGGATGTCAGATTCCGGCAAACCCTGCCACAGCCCCTGGTTAACATTGCGAAGCTCGTCCAGTTCCTTGACCTTTGCTCCCGACTGAGCTTCCGCAATCGCGTGGGCTGTGCTTCGGGCGGGGTCTTCGGGCGACGTTAAAATCGCCTGAAGTCGAATACCCTTCTCCTGCAGTTGCCGATTGATCTCGCGGATTTGCTCAACCCCACGAGTATTGACAGGCATGTCCAGCGTTCCCAGCACTCGATGTTGCTCATCGTAGTCTGTTGAACCGGCTCGGATCAAAATCACCGTTGACATACAGATTCATTCCTCAACAAGCAGACCGCGGTCCAGTCGCGATCTGTTGAAGCTCGGCTATTGCGGCCGAATAACAAGGCTCATCAAAAACAGAACTTCCAGCCACAAACACATCGCAGCCGGCCGCGGCGCATTGAGCGATCGTTGATCGCCCAATTCCGCCATCAACAGAAATAATCAGATCATTCCCCGCTACCGCTCTGGCCGCGGCAATCTTGGAAACAACCTCCGGTATAAACTTCTGACCACCAAAGCCAGGATTCACGCTCATCACCAAAAACAAATCACAATCGCTAAGAAATGATTCCGCAGCGGAGAAAGGAGTTCCCGGATTGATTGCCAGACCCGCAATCAGCTTGCGACGCCGGATTTCGCGCAAAAGAGACCCTGGCTGCGGCACGGCTTCCAGATGAAACGTGATGGATTCGCAGC
>JANPHT010000061.1:0-5164 GCA_031424595.1 Planctomycetota bacterium | reverse complement strand
ACTCGCTTAACATTGGTTCCCGGAATCCCGTTTACTGAGTTGGCAGAGTTCAATTCACTGAACTCAGGCACAACCTGCAACCTGATCAGATCACGATCCATGACGGTGGGTGTCACCACCAGACTGGTACCGAAGCCTCGGAACGAAGTCGCCTGACCGCCGCCCAGACCAATAGTGGTTGGAACAGCAAACTCGCCACCCGCCAGAATACTGGCACCTGTTCCGCTGATACACACGATTTGCGGTTCGGCCAGGAGCTTGATAGTGCCGTTGGATTGCAGCCATCGGATAAAGACCTGAATCTCACTGTTTTCAAAGATTCCGCTTAGTGCTGCGCCGGTAGTTCCACCCAATGAAGTGCCGATTGCATGACGACCATCTCCAAAAAGCACTCGCCAGTCGAAGCCAGCATTGCGAATTTCGGAGCGGTTCAGTTCCGCGACAAGTACCCTCATCTTGATGTTGTATTCGCCGGGAATAGACAGTTCATTGATGACGATATCGCGAAAGCCGTTATTGGTACCGTTGTTTCCGCCGCCGCCTCCAGCACCGCCATTCAGTCCATTTCCGCCAGCCCCAAGGCCAGTAAGACCGCCGGATCCATTATCGAGGTCATTAAATCGGCCAAGTGATCGAAGGACTTCGGAACGCACAATCTGCAGGATGTTCTGGGCTTCTTCACCATCATAAGCCTGGCCGCGAACAAGAACTTGCGCCCCAACTGGGATCAGGGATACTGTGGAATTTGGGAAAAGAATCTTCAGGCGACGTTCAAGCTTCCCAAAGTCGATCGTACGTTGCTCTTCAAGGCTAGCATCCCGAATAACGGACACTTCGTAAATTGAAGGTGTCGTTTCGTCTTCGAACCAGAGAGTCAGGTCAGTCTTGCCCAATTCGAGGCCGACTATGCTGATTTCGGATTCGGAGTATTGGACGTAGTTCGCGACAGATGAATCTGTCACTGCGATTCTGCGGACTCGTTTACTTGTAATCACAAGCTGACTGTGCCGACGTTCAATCTCAAGGTGATACTGAGGCTTGAGCAATTTATCCACGTTGGGGCTCAACTTCGCATCCACCTGTCCGGAGACAGACGAATCTTCGAGCTGCAGAGTCTGCAGCTGAGCTGGCTGCACAGAGGCTGCACCTTGAACCGCAAAACTGTCGACTTGCTGAGCGTTCAATGTGCCATTGAACAAGCACACACCGCCAACCGCTCCAGCGAGCATCCGACGCACAAGCGTGGTTCGCAGGAATTCGCACCACGTTTTTAGTGGGAACCCCGGACCCGCGTAATCATCTGACATTCGAAGTGCTCCTTCCCTGTCGCAACTTCGCGAGCAACGGATGTTGGCTGTTCGCGTTCTGGTACTTTTTCCGTGAAGTGTTGGCCACATCTCCTTGCGGCAAACAGAGTCAGGTGCGGCAGCCAATGACTACCGCTAAGTTCAGAATTCCTTGTTCTTATCGACGCTCCGGGATTATCCGATGAGCAGACGATGATGAAGAACGGTTGAGGATCGACATCTGAAACCAGTGCAACGGATTGCGTTGACTATTCCGGTGCTAACGCCAAAAAGGGGGTTGTTCATGGGAACAACGAAAGCGGCATTTAGTTCATCTGACTGCCGCTTTGTGTGGTAAAACCAAGGTTTCAAAAAACCGCTGCGATACAAACCGCCTATCTCTCCTGACCGGCACTACCAGACAATTGTGACATTTGTGGAGGATGGTCCAGGGTGTGCCCAAGGGCGACGGTAGCTATGGTAAGGATATCTGCGATGAACGCCACCACCGTCCATATTAGGAAGGCCTTCATATCCGCTCAGAAAACTCCCCGACGCCGGTCCGGAGAACGATGACGATTCGTAAGTTCCGTAAATACCGTCTGCTCCGTAGAGTCCGCCGATCTGAGCAAGTCCCCCACTCATTCCACAACACGATGAAGCAGCTACGGAGCAAGCGCAGCCACTATGAGCTAATCGAGACAGATGAATTGACGGAAATTGTTGACCCACTCGACCAAAATGGCCCAGGAAAGGAGCCGGGCGATTGCATCCACAGTCGGAACCACGTCCCATCAAACTCAGTAAATCGCCTGCAAAGGAAAGGCTGCTGAACAGCAGTACGATCATTCCAGCCAACACAAAGCGGAATAGAGGAATTGTTTTCATACAGTCTTTGTCTCCGAAGGAAATACTACTTTCAGAAGGGATGTGGAACTGTGGCAAGCGATAATGGCGACCACAATTATATTGATCTACACGCTGATTTGAGATTTGCGAAGGAGAATGTGTCTGCAATTCGCTGAAGTCAAGATTTGACGGTCGGAACGTTCGAAATGTGCGTGCCACGAAGACCTGGATGGACCTGTCGTATCTTCAGCATTGAGTAGAAATGATGGCGGTTAGTCTGTCGATCACAGAAGAGGAACATTCTTGCCCGTTAGTCCCACGGAATTGGTGCAACGGCAAATACTCTTTTGTGTTTTCGACCCTCGGAGGGATTCAATGCGTCGATCACTCGTCTTTGCCTTTGCTATGTCACTTTACCTGGCGGTCTCTGCCCACGCGCAGGTTGGAATGCCGGGGATTGAGTATTCCAATACCATTGCTGGTGGTGACGGAGTTCAGCTTTATCCTTACGATCAGCAGGATCCGTGGCTGCATGGCTACTATCAGCGTTATCCTGTCTACGGCGGTTTTTCCAGCTTCCGCCCTTATAACTATCGGCACGTGTTTTCTCAGACACAGATTGCGACTGGTTGGGGCTCAGCCCATGGCATGCCGTACTCCCAGCAATTCTGGAACAAGTATCGTGGCAGTTATCTTGACCAGAATCTGCATGCTCAGGCGTCCGGATCTGTAATGCCGTATACTCAGTCAGCCGACGTTCAGGCTCAGCCACTGATTCATCGCCCCGGAATGGTGGTGTATCCCGCCGCCAGTGTGCGGCCGATTGGTTATGTATCGGTTTCTCAGCAGCCAGCAGGCCCAGCGCCCGCTCAAGCACAGTCCTCCGCGAGATCAGGTGATAACCGTCCGGTTCATGTGTATCCAAATCGCTGATTTCTTTTATTTTCGCGCACTTCCCGCCAGGAACGCTCCAAACTGATTCCGGATCAGTTTGGAGCGTTTCAGCATTTGAGGGCAAGTTGTTACTCTCTGAGCTTCAGGATTTCAAACGCTACGAAAGCGCAGCATCGAATTCCGAACTAGTGATGATAAAGGTCTCAAGAGTGCGCCGCGAAAAACTGCAGCGGAATACCATTATTGGGTTGGTCGCCAGCCTGATTCTTTCGATCGTCAAACTGACGGCCGGGATTCTTGGCCGATCGAGCGCGCTGATTGCGGATGCCGTTGAATCGTTCGCAGACACTCTGGGCTCCATGCTTGTCTGGCAGGCCTTGCGAGTCGCCGCGAGGCCCGCCGATAAGGATCATCCTTATGGCTACGGTAAAGCGGAAGCGCTGGCTTCGCTTGGCGTTGGCGCCATGCTTGTGGTTGCCGCATGCTACATTGTGATCAAGGCGTTTCATGAGATCCTGACTCCTCATGAACCACCGGCTCCCTGGACCTTGATTGTCCTGATTTTGATCGTCGCCGTGAAGGAGATGCTGTTTCGAGTTGTTATGAAGGGTGCGGATGAGTTTGAGTCGGACGCAGCGAAGGCAGATGCCTGGCATCATCGATCCGACGCCATCACATCCGCAGCCGCTTTCATAGGAGTCTCCGTCGCTGTCTGGGGGCCGAGTGTCATAGGGATCAGACGGCTTGTGGTAGCCGATGAAGCGGCGGCGATTCTTGCGAGCGGAGTCATCCTGATCACCGCATGGCACTTGATTCGTCCGTCTCTGCTTGAGCTATTGGACGCGACGTCCCATGAAATCGCCGCGAGAATTGTGTCTATCGCGGAGAAAGTTGACGGCGTGCGACTGGTTGAAAAGGTGCGAGTGCGTAAGAGTGGTGCGGGCTTCCACCTCGATATGCATTTACAGGTCAATGAGGATCTCAGCATTAAAGTTGCTCACGCTCTTGCAGGCAAAGTGAAGGCAACGTTGAAGCAGGCATTGCCCGGTCTTGTCACTGTGTTGATCCATGTCGAGCCATTTGAATCTGTCTCTCCTATGGATGTCGAGAAAGCTCCACGCCCGTGAGGAGTATTGCTGAACTGGAATTGTTCGTAACGCACACGATACCAGTGGGTCAGCAAATATGACATGGCGTGGATGATTGATCGCACAGGTTGGATGGCTGTCGAATTCCGTTTGTCTCCGAAAGATCCTGCTACTCTGAGCTTCCCTGAAAAGCGAGACTTTGCATCTCATCAGCAATCGATTCATAGGTCACAATGACATCATGAACATTCCAGATGTCGTCCGGCTTCAGAAACAACTTTCTCGCTGGACGCTGATGCCTGTCCGCCGAAGTTGTCCTGTCGACCTCGGTATCATTCGGAGCGACATCTTCAGGGAACACCAGGAGGTACTGCTGAGAGCGCAGGGCGGTCCAGTTTTTCCCCTTAAGTCGGATCAAACGATCTTTGCCGGGACAGAAGCTCAGAATCGCACTCGCGAGGCTCAATGATTGTCCACTTAGTTCGGTCAGTACGTGAGTTGCGCGATCAGCGATCGAATCAGTTATCAGAGCCTGCTGTGTCATGCCAGTCAGGAACTCCAGTACCGTCGGCAATAGGTCAAAACTTGCGGCGAGACTTTGCACACGACAGGAATGTCCCACGGGCCGTTCAATCCACAGTGGCGCGTGGATAAGTCCTTCGTCACAACTGGTGAAAAATGGATCCTTGATCGATCGCTCATATCCACGCTGTGACGAAACGATCAGCACTAAAGGCGTCACGCAGTCATGCATAACCTGAGACCGGTGTTGGCGCAGCCAACGCACGATGGAATCAGCAATAACGCAGTCCTCATCAGGCAACGAAATCTTTACATCAAACCAGACCAGATCCAGATCCAGCAGATTGAGGTCAAAGACAGTATTCAGCTCTCTTTCAGCAGTTCCCGATTCTGCAGTCTGAATCAAGTATTCAGCAGTGCGTGAGTTCGAAGTCTGCGGGAGAAGCCACGCACCTGTGGATGTCAACGCCGGATCAGACGACACCGCGCCGCCGCAAGTCAGCCGGATATGGGCCACGGCATACG
>JANPHT010000060.1:0-6467 GCA_031424595.1 Planctomycetota bacterium | reverse complement strand
GACGAGCGATGTCCGAAAGGTCAAGCGTCGAATACGAAGCCTGGTACCCACCATTGCAGCGGTGGTTCGCCGATCGCGCTTATCCTACGGCGGAAGGCGGACTCGCGGTCTACTCGCGCGATATCACTGACCGGAAAGAGGCGGAGAAATGGATGAGCGAGGCAGAAGGAAAATTCCGAACGCTGGCCGACAACATACCCCAACTTGCGTGGATCGCGGATGCAGGGATCGATGGTCAGATCTACTGGTTCAACCAGAACTGGTACGACTACACGGGCACCACGCTGGAACAGATGAGCGGCCAGGGATGGCACGCCGTCCATCATCCCGATCACGCCCATCGCGTCATCAGCAAGTTTGCGGATCACGTTCGGAATGGTTTGGATTGGGAGGACACCTTCCCCCTGCGCGGCAAGGACGGAAAGTTTCGATGGTTTCTCTCTCGCATGAAGGTCATCCGAAACGAATCCGGGGCGGTCGCGCGGATTTTTGGGACCAACACGGATGTTTCCGAGCAGCTGGAGATGGCAGAGGATTTGAGACGCCTCAGCGCTGAATTGTCAGAGGCTGATCGACGTAAAGGCGAATTTCTCGCGACACTCGCGCATGAGTTGCGGAACCCGCTTGCTCCGGTGCGAAATGCCGTACAACGTTTGCACCTGAAAGGCCCCAACATTCCAGAGCTGCAATGGGCTCGCGGTGTGATACATAAAATGACAGGCAGGCCAATCACTGGCCTGCCCGCATTCATTGTCGAATGTTCCGCAGCGACTCTCTAATCCATGCATCGCCGCTACGGAATGTCGATAGCGAGGAATCGTATTCCATTTGCAGGACAGGTTGTCGGATCAGGTTGCAGCCGCCGCTCGACTGGTTCCCCCATTATTCTGAAGGATGCGGCGAGCTTCCTCACAACGATTTGAAGTGACCGTCACGATGGTTCGGCCAGCCTTCACTTCGCTTTCATAATACGCGGCATCTTCCTTCGGCACTCCCCAGCCTAAGAGGGCGCCGACCAATCCCGCGACCGCTGCGCCTCCCGCTGCATTGGACGCAAGCACGCCAAGCGTCCCAGCAAAGAGTGCAGGACCGATGACGGGTACAATTCCGGCCAGAACGCCGGCACCGATGAGTGCCCCGATTCCCACACCAGCAACTGCCCCGGCCGTCGCGCCACCCGCAGCGGCTTCGGCGTCATCCTGATCTGTGTCTGTGTTATTCTTGCGGTCCCGAGCTGTCGCAACTCCCTGAGAATTACGGCTGACGACACCAATTTCGTCAGTCCCGAATCCCGCACGGTGAAGTGCTGAAATTGCCGTGTCAGCGTCTTCCCTCTTCGAGAAAACTCCTACGGCGGTCGTGCATGTGGCAGTACTCATCATGTGCTCCTCTGGAATAGAGATTGTCCTTCGCAGTTCCCAGGAAACGATTCCTGTGTTGCGAGTGTTTTCGGAGTTGGCAAATAGCGTGCCATAGCTCAGCGACAGGCGAGCTGAGGATTGGACAATGGGCGTTGCCCGTCCAGACTCGAAAAACAACCGAGAACAATCTGCGAGAGTGCTCTTGAAGAGAGTGAACCACAAGCGAACGGAAAATGATCAGCCTGACGGCTCAGGAGTCAGAACCGCAGCGTCAATCACATTGATGCCGCATTTGTCAAGAGGCACCCGAACTGAGAACCGCGAAGCAAAAACACGAGCGCGATTTACATCGCTGCCAACTTTGGACGGGCGGCAAAAAGCAGTGGAAAACAGTTTCCATTCGCGGTTCAGATCTGGTTCCATCGACGCTTCCAGGAGTCACTGACCGTTAGGCATCATTTGGTCTGATGCAGCTTCTTCACGACCGCGTCGCCCACCCCTTCAGCGCTGGTGGGGTTCTGGCCGGTAATGAGCAGACCGTCTTCCACGACATGCGAAGAGAACGCCATCCACGCTTTGCCGTACCTGGCTCCACGCTTTTGCAGTTCTTCCTCCAGGTTGCACGGGACCGCCTCGTCCCGCCCAACCTTGACCTCCTCGTTCCAGGAGAAGCCGGTCACGTTCTTTCCGGCGATCAGATAGTCGCCGTTACGCAGCGTCACTTCGAGCAGACCCGCGGGTCCGTGGCAGACGGCTGAGACGACTTTGCCCGCCTCAAACATATCGGCCGTCAGCCTCGCCAGTGGCACGCTCCTGGGGAAATCAAAACAGACGCCATGACCGCCCGTCATGTAAAGGGCGTCGTAAGAAGCAGGGTCAGCATCCTCCACCTTCATCGTGTTCAGAAGGCGGTTCATGAAGGTGCGGTCCTCGTATCGCTTGTCCGTGCCGCGGTCCTTGAGGACGCTGGCAACAAGGCTTTCCGGGTCGATGGGGACGTAGCCTCCCGATGGGCTTGCTATGTCCATCTGGAAGCCAGCCTTCTCCGCGACGTCCCAAAAGTGGGTCATCTCGCCGAGCCACAAGCCTGTCCTGTATCCGACCTTCTCGTACTCGCTGACATTCGTGACGATGATGAGAATTCTGTTCGTCGACATAGCTGGTCTCCTATTTGGCGTCCTCACGTTGTTCCTGCTTAAATGCCGCAACTTCCATACCACGGTAGTGAATGCATGCTTTCTGTACCCCTGAACATCCGACACGAATTGTTAGGCGACATTAACCTGAAGCGTCAGTCAGGGCCGCAAATACCAATGCCTCGCCGACGCTTCGAGCTACGATTCGCTGTTCACAAAAGCGTCGTTTTTGGCCGGGCAGAGCAAATCGGAGCCGATCTCGATGGGGGATGCACAAGTCTGCAATTCCGGCCACTTCATCCTCTTGACATTGACGCCGCATCTGCATGAGCAGTTGCCATGGTCATTGTACATTCTCGGCCGGATTGATCTTTCGAGCGGACTCGCTCAAGAGCTTTACCAACTCGTCGAGGCTCACGGGTTTCACAAGATGGCCGTCAAAGCCGGCCTCTTTCGATTTCCGCCGATCCTCTTCCTGGCCCCATCCGGTTAAGGCGATCATCAGAATGTCCCGGCCCCACGGTTGCTGCCGAATGATTCGGCAGGCGTCATACCCATTACGTTTTGGCAGGCCAAGGTCGAGAAGGATCACATTAGGTTGATACACTTCGGCTCGTTCCACAGCTTCCTCGCCGTCGTGAGCCATTGCCGTATCATTACCAGAGAGCTTCAGCAACATCGCCAGCGAGGAAGCCGAATCCTGATTGTCATCAACGACGAGAATGCGTCTCGGTTTTT
Source organism: Planctomycetota bacterium (assembly GCA_031424595.1). Classification (GTDB taxonomy): domain Bacteria; phylum Planctomycetota; class Planctomycetia; order Planctomycetales; family Planctomycetaceae; genus SXXK01. The sequence continues at coordinate 3,232 of JANPHT010000060.1, read as the reverse complement.
GATTTTCGATTTTTGATTTTCGATTGGTATCGTCCTCTGCTTCTTCAATCGGAAATCGAAAATCAGCAATCGGCAATCGGACGATGAACTCACTGCCTGTCCCCGCTCCCTCACTGCGGGCTGTCACGGTCCCGCCGTGCATTTCGACGAGCCGCTGCACGAGCGCCAGTCCAATGCCGAGTCCGCCGTGCGTCCGCTCCAATGAGGAGTTGATTTGCGTAAACATCTCGAACACCTTCGGCAGCATTTCGGGCGGAATGCCGATGCCATTGTCCTTCACCGTCACAATAACGTCATTTCCTGCATGCAATGCACTCAGTTCAATTCGGCCCTTTGAGTCGGTGAATTTGCAGGCGTTGTTCAATAAATTGCTGAAGACCTGGGCCAGCCGCACCGGATCAGCGTCCAGGTAGATTGCCACAGGGGGCAGATTTAGCTCAATCCGATGCTCGCTGTTTTGAATGAACGGCTGGCACATCTCAATAGCGTGATGAAGGACCGAGGAAAGCTCCACTCGCAGCTTGCGAAGCTCCACCTTGTTGCGGGTGATGCGGCTGATGTCCAGAAGATCGTCCACCAACCTCACCATCTGGACCAGTTGACGCTCCATCATCGCTCTTGACTGCTCTATGACTTCGCCGCTGCCGTTTGCCCGTTTCATGACCTCCAGGGAATTTCTGATGGGGGCAAGGGGGTTGCGAAGCTCATGTGCCAGGGTTGCCAGGAATTCATCTTTGCGGCGGTCGGCATCTTTGAGTTCGGTCATCAATCCATAGATGCGTCTCTCGGCCTCCTTCTCCTCCGTGATGTCCCTGGCGGTTTTCGATATTCCAATGATTTGACTGTTCTCATCCCTGATCGGTGAAATGGTTAACGCCACGTCAATGGATGAGCCGTCTTTCCTCAACCGGATGGTATCGAAGTGATTGACATGATCGCCAGCTAAAAGGCGTGTGATGATCTGTCCTTCCTCGTCACGGCGGTCAGGGGGGACGATCAACGAGATGTTGCGTCCCACCGCTTCAGCGGCCGTATAACCGAAGAGTCGCTGGGCGGCATGGTTCCAACTCTGGATCGTTCCCTTCAGAGATTTACGGATGATGGCATCCTGCGAGAACTCAACGATGGAAGCTAGCAGTCCGATATTAGCGAGGCGGTCCGCGTTTTGCTGTTCAACCATGCGACGATCAGTAATGTCCCTAAAGACCAGCACGCATCCAACCACTCGCCCTTGACCGTCACGAATGGGTGCGGCACTGTCGTCAATCCCATGCTCTGTGGCGTTCTTCCCAATTAACACCGTATGGTTTGCCAAACCCACAACGACGCCTTCCTGCAAGGCTCTGATCGCCGGATTCATTACGGGCAATCGTGTCTCTTCGTTGACAATGTGGAACACCGTTCCCAGCGCCACGCCCTGGGCTTCGGTAGTCGTCCACTCTGTCAGGTTTTCGGCCACCGAATTCAAGAATGTCACTCGTCCCTCAGCGTCGGTGACGATCACGCCATCGCCGATACTGGTTAGCGTAATGTGCAGCAATTCCCGTTCGTCCCGCAGGGCAGCCACGGCCTGAGTCAGTTCGGTGGTTCGCTCCTGAACCCGCTTCTCCAAATCGGAGTTCGCCCGGTGAAGTGATTCCTCGGCCAGCTTGCGCGCGGCAATCTCCCGCTCCAGTTCTTCAGGGCTTCGCATCGCCAGCACGCGTGGCACGATGGGGACAAGAGCGATCACTGTCGCCCACGAGACGCCGGCGGTCATGAGCTTGATAACGCCTGCCAGACGATATGCGGGCCACCAAAAAATAATGGCTTCCATCAGATGCGTCGTCCCGCAAGCCAGAATAAAAGCGCCGAAGAGGAGGAAGATTTTGCGGAAGGGCAGGTCCTTGCGGCGCAGAAGAAAGAATCCCAACACAAGCGGAATAGCGAGGTAAGCTGACCAAACGCCCAGATCGGACAGAATATGCAGCCAACCGTGACCCGTCGTCCACCGTCCGCAGGTCCAACGGGCAGGAAAGTCCGAGGTATCGAAAAGGTGAGTCAAAAAATCCACAGCCGCAGTTCCTATGAAAGTTTTTGGTGAATTTCACGTTTTCGCCGACTGCAAGCCCGCGAGCATCTTCATCAAGTTCTGCGGGTCCACCGGCTTAACCATGTGGTGATCCAACCCGGCTTCGTGAGAGCGGCGGCGGTCTTCGTCTTGTCCCCAGCCGGTCACGGCGATCAGCACGACACCCTTGCCCATCATAGGCCGTGCGAGTGTCGTTGCCCATAATCCGCAGCCTCATCGCCAAACTGTCCGCACCGTCCCGGTTGTCGTCCACAATGAGGATGCGGAGCGACGACGTGGCGGGTTTTTCCTCCTCACCGCCCGACTCCTGGGGTTTCGACGCCTCGATCACGATCGGCCACCGCACGACGAACTCGCTTCCCTTGCCCGGTCCTTGGCTCTTTGCCTCGACCGTGCCGCCGTGAAAGTCTACCAGCCTCTTCACCAGCGTCAACCCGATCCCAAACTCACCCTGCGACTTCTCCAACGACCGCTCACCCTGCGTGAACATCTCGAAGTTGCGAGGCAACTGGTCGGCAGCGATGCCGATGTCCTTCACCGTCACCACCACATCGCTCCCTTCACGTTCGACGTTCAGTTCGATGTGACCACCCCGGTCACGCTACTTGGCGGAGTCATTCAACAGGTTCAAGAACACTTGTGCGATCCGACTCATGTCGGCATCAACAATGAGCGGTTGCTTCGGGAGCGTGACGGTGAGTTTATGGCCCATCTGCCTGATCAGCGGGCGGCTTGTTTCGACGGCAATGTTCAGGACGGCCGCCAGTGGCACTCGCTCTTTGCGGAGTTCCAGCTTTCCCCGGCTAATGCGTTCGCCGACGATGTTTTTCGAATGATTCTTCCGTTTTCACCCGCGCCGAGCGTTCTGCGGCTCAGTCGACCGACAAAACGCAGTGGGAAGTGATGCTCTCTGAGTGTTTCCATTAACCCTGACCCATGAAGAGTCAGGTGGGTCGTTCAGGTGCCGAGTCGATTCTGGCCTCGTAGAACACCTGAATTCATAAAATTCATGCAGCGACCTCGTGTTTACCTGAAACCCAGTTCTACGGCGTGGTTCCCGCCATCCTCGATCAGCTCCAGGTGGTCACTCCTCGCATCGCCAGTCATCCGGCGAATCACGTGAACGTTCCATGTTGTGGTGTTTCGGCGATAGCGGAAGCG
>JANPHT010000059.1:5000-32585 GCA_031424595.1 Planctomycetota bacterium | reverse complement strand
GCAGGCGGCAGGCTCCGACGCGACTGGTCAATGGATTTTCTGGGCAGGGAATACAGCCATCCATGTCTTTGACCGTGGGTTCCTCCAGCGACTGGCAGAAGAAGGATGTCGGTTGCCTCTGCATGCAGCTCGCAAGAACGTCCCATTCCTTGATGACGACGGACAACTGATTCAGCCAACAGACTCGACGAATCCCAACGCGATCAAACTGGAGCGTTTTATCTTTGATGCCCTGCCCCTCGCAGAACGGACTTTGATCGTGGAAGGAAATCGCGATCGGGAATTCAATCCGGTAAAAAACAAGAGTGGACCTGATTCGGCTGACACCGCCCGAGCAGCCCTTGTGCGGACTGGTCATCAATGGCTGTCATCAGCCGGACATTCCATACCCATTGAGCAGCTTGTTGAGATCAGTCCCCTTCAGGCTCTGGATGCCGAAGAGTTACAGGAGAAGCTCACAGACGGCCGTCTTAGCATTTCTGATCTGACGCCGACATCCTGAGTCTGCAAACGGTGGAAATCCCGTCGGCGGAGCGACGGTGTTGCCTTGGTCCCGACACTCCGCCGACAGGGACTTGTTGTCACTTGTTCCCATCCGCTCTAACCAGGAAACACCAATGCCGCAGCTTCTGACGACCTTACGTGAACTGGCGACGGAACATGGTTTAAAACTGCTGTCCGCGGCAGCGTTTACGCTTGTCGGCTGGTTATTCGGACGCTGGCGAGCCGCGCGAAGCTGGAAGAACAGAGAATTCTTCAATCGCCTGAATGTGTCACTGAATACTTTCCATGATGGCAAGCTGCTGATCAGAACGGTTTTGGAAAAAACGTGCGAAGACATTCTTCTGAATAAAGTGGCGGTCGAACGATTGATCAAGGCCGGTCAGCGGACGACAAAGCAGGATTCGATCATTCCCATTCCGAAAGAGGATCGCTGGTTCTACCTGAACGCGGTCCTTAACGAACTCTCTGAGACGTTTGCTGAAGGTCTCTTTCGCCGTGAAGCCGGCAAGCCGTTTGAAGCGGTGCGCTATTTGATTTGTCTGACGAACGAATGCGACGGCGAAGTCCGAACACGCAAGATCCGAGCGATGGTCATCCGAAAAGACCGGCTGTTGAATCTGCCAAAGGAAACTCCAGCGCTGGAAAGCCCAAATCACACCATTCGCTGGACGACTCTGCAGCAGCTTCAGAAAGCCTATCTCGCTGATTCCGGGAATTTCATTGAGGCGGAGATTGTGGTCTGACGCATTCCTGTGTCACTCGGTCACAGTGTTTTCACGAAGCCGCGTTCCGTGACCTTGTCAAACTTTGTAAGGAAATTGTCGAGTGCTGCTCGAGGCGAAATCTCCTCCCGCGTCTGCGCCAAGGCGATCGAGCCGTTGAGGTTCGGCCCGGACCAATGCATAGCAATGAGAATAGACACAGAATGGCAAACAGCCTGGCTCTGAGTCGCGATAGAAACGCCCTGCCAGCCACGTGGATTGCTCTGCTGCGATTGCCAATGCAGATTCATCTCGATGCCAGCAATTCAACTCGGTGCAGAATAAATTTCTGCAGCACAACACACGCCACAAAATGAACAGGAATCAAAAACATGGGCACCATGTATCGGAAGATGATGTCAAATCCTCCTCCAAACCTGGTGAGGGCCGAGAAGGCTGATAACAGCATGCCACCCATGAACGGAAGTATAAAAAAGCAGATGGCGGCCGCGATCAGCATGCCTCCGTGGCGAAAATACACTGATAGCAGTGAGCCAACATGGATGGCGACGAAGACCCAGCTCAGTGAGGCCCAGAACCACGGTTCGTCCAGTAAATCAGCAGCATCCCTCGTGAATTGGTTTGCAAACACAAACATCCAGAAACATCCGAGTCCAACACAGAATAAGGGAGGGACTGCAAACGGCAGGAGCCCGAGAGCCATACGTTGCAACACCACTTTTCGCTGCATTGGCAACATGCACAGAGAGACCAGCGTCTGTTCGTAAGTCTCTCGGTTGAGCATATTTCCAAAGAGCCTGGCTGACAGAATTGCGAAAGCTGCACATCCATTCATCATCATCGAGACCCCAAAAACTTCGACAGGGGCGACTTCACCAACCAGAACTGAAATCACAAGGATCACAGAAATGGAGAATACGGGAAGTCCGATCGCCCACGCCCAGAACCAAAACCAGCCTCCGCCAACAAAAAACCAGGACTTCCATTCCATCGCCGCATTCCAGCAGCGGCCTGCGCGCCGGGATTGAGTCCCTTGCAGGAAATTACGAGTCACTGGGATACTCGCGGATGATCCCAGAGCAATCGCCCGTTCATTGAAACGCTCGAACAACGCCAAGCTGGCAAAGAAGAAGACGATGCCAACCACCAGGTGAAAAGTTGCTTGCGGATGCCACGGGGATTCTCCTTGTTCAAACACGAGTACTGCACCAGTGGCATTCCACATTGTGCGTTCCCAAAGCCAGCCGGCGATCCATTCGAAATCCTCAGATAGACCGATGAGTCTCCATTCTTTGAATGCGATACCCAGAAGTGCAAACGGCCAGCTTCCAAACTCCAGCAACAACCAAAGCACGGTGGCCAGCGATGTGGCACGTGAGCTGTTGCGGCAAATGGTGCTGGCGAAGAGTCCAAGCTGGCTCAGGCATAATGCATAGCAGATCAGTCCCAAAAGGCTGGCGACGATTTGTTCGGTAACAACACCCCCGAGGGTCACAGCCAGCATAAGGAATGGCGCGGAAATCAATATCAGCAACACAACAACAGCAAGGCGAGGCAGCGATTTCCCCAGCAGCAGGGTAAAGTTCTGAACGCCCGTCATTCGCAGCAGCGGAAGTGTTTCCTCTTCCTTTTCCTCCGTGATGGCGACAGAAAAATACATCACGCCCAGAAGCGTCAGACACCAGTAGCAGCATTGCATGACATTGCTCATCAGTGTCAGCCCGGCTGCTCCGAGCCGCGGCGACTGGATCACTTGCAAACCCAGCAGATACAGCATCAACAGGACCATGCCGCCTCGTACAAGATGATGCGACAGCAGGCGAGATTCCTGACGAATACTGCGAGTCAAAAATGCACTGGCTTGTGAGAACATCGACTCGCCCTTATTCAAAACAGTCTCAAAATCGTTTCTCGCATTTGACCTCGTTGGTCTATTGCGTCTACGGAGACAGATTGGCTGAAGAATAGTTTAACGGCAAGCCGGAAGCGACCGCGTTTCTGCCAATTGAATTGTGACGTCGGCTGCAAATGGTGAAGTGGGAACGGTACCGGCTTCGTGCGGCCGACGGCACCCGTTGCATCGCGGTGCGTAGCGGCAATCGCGGATTGCCGTTTGGTGATTTATGACAACGCAGCCTGAATCACTGCTCCGTGCACGTCCGTCAGTCGAAAATGCCGACCCTGATATTTGTACGTGAGCTTCTTTTGATCGTCTCCGGCAAGATGCAATAGTGTGGCATTCAGATCGTGGACATGCACCGGGTCGCGAGTGATGTTGTAACTAAAGTCGTCAGTCTCGCCGATTGTGGTTCCTGCCCTGATCCCGGCTCCAGCCATCCAGATTGTAAAACATCGCGGATGATGATCGCGTCCATAATCGTCGGGAGTCATCCTGCCCTGACAATACGCGGCCCTTCCAAATTCTCCGCCCCAGACAACCAGCGTGTCCTGCAAGAGCCCTCGCTGTTTCAGATCCTGGACCAAAGCGGCTGTCGGCTGATCGGTCATTTTACACTGCAATGTGATATTCTTAGGAAGCTCCAGATGCTGATCCCAGCCGCGGTGAAACAGCTGTACGAATCGTACTCCGCGTTCGCACAAACGACGAGCCATCAGGCAGTTCCACGCAAACGTGCCGGGTTTCTTCGCGTCTTCACCGTAAAGGTCAAACGTACTGGCGGGCTCGGCAGACAGATCGGTGAGTTCCGGGACCGACGTCTGCATGCGATAGGCCATCTCGTATTGAGCAATCCGAGTGGTAATTTCCGGATCGCCCGATTCTTTCCACTTCAGATCGTTCATCGCCGCCAGGTCATCCAGTAGACCGCGTCGCAATTGACTGCTGATTCCCGGCGGATTCGACAGGTACAAAACAGGGTCGCCCATTGAGCGAAACTTCACACCTGCATACCGCGTTGGCAGAAAACCACTGCCCCACAGTCGATCATAGAGCGGTTGATCGCCCGAGCCTGAAATCATCGCTACGAATGCCGGTAGATCGCTGTTCTCACTGCCCAGCCCATACGACAGCCACGACCCCAGACTTGGCCGGCCAGCCTGCTGAGCACCGGTCTGCACAAAGGTGATCGCAGGATCGTGATTGATAGCCTCAGTATGCATTGTCTTGATAAAACAGAGATCGTCGGCAATCTTTGCTGTGTGAGGCAACAGTTCACTCAACCACGTGCCGGACCCACCATGTTGTTGGAAGTGAAATTTCGTGGGAGCAATCGGAAAGCTCCGCTGGCCGCTGGTCATTCCTGTCAGCCGTTGCCCCTTCCGCACGGAATCAGGCAACTCTACTCCGCGCATCGACTCGAGGGTCGGCTTGTGCTCAAACAAATCGAGCTGTGACGGAGCGCCCGACTGAAACAGATAGATGATGCGTCTTGCCGTCACCGGCAGGTCAGGAAATCCGCTCAGCCCCGCAGTGCCTGTGGTGCTATCGGCTGCTGACGACTCATTCAATAATCCAGCGAGGGCCGCCAGCCCCACGGCCTGTGATCCGCGTGAAAAAAAATGGCGTCGAGTTTCTGAAAGCCGACGATCGTTCAACGTAGTCATGGGAGGACTCACTATTCTTTCGTCACGACTTCATCAAGATTCAGAATCAGACTGGTGACTGTCGTCATCGCTGCCAAACGAGCAGGATTCAGTTCCGTGTTTACCGGCGACTCGCCTGAGCGGATCAGTTGCTGAGCTGCTGAAGTTTCCTGTTCGAAGGATGCCAGGCTGCGCTCGTAGCGTCGTTTCAGAATCGCCAGTTCTTCGGGCCGAGGCTCACGTGCTGTGGCCATGCGAAACGCCTGCGAGATCTGACGTAACGGCTCTTCGCCACAGTCTGTCATCATTCGCTGTGCGAACACGCGAGCGGCCTCCACGAACGTCACATCGTTCATCAATGCCAGAGCCTGCAATGGTGTATTTGTCCTTGATCGCTGAACGACACACGCTTCGCGGTTTGACGCATCCAGTGTCACCATCGTGGGCGGCGCCACAGTGCGCTTCCAGAAAGAATACAGGCTGCGGCGATACAGATCCGTTCCATGAGACTGAGGATAATCCGTAATCGTGGCGATTTCTTTCCACAATCCTTCAGGCTGGTACGGGTTCACGGACGGACCGCCGGGTTGTTCGTTCAGCAGCCCACTTAGAAACAATGCCTGATCGCGAATCGCTTCCGCCGTCAGTCGTTTGCGTGGTCCTCGAGCGAGCAGTCGGTTCTCGGGATCGACCTTCAACAAGTCTGGTGAAACTGCCGACGACTGTCGATAAGCCGCACTGGTCACGATCAGTTTATGCAAAGCCTTCACATTCCAGCCAGACTCCACAAACGCCACCGCCAGCCAGTCGAGCAATTCTGGATGACTGGGTCGATCTCCCTGAGCACCAAAGTCTTCTGTTGTGCGGACCAGTCCTTGTCCGAAGTGAAGTTGCCACATCCTATTGACCGCGACGCGAGCAGTCAGCGGGTGCTGTGGGCTGGCGAGCCACCGAGCAAAGCCAAGGCGATTGTTAACCACATTCTCCGGAATGGGAGGAAACACGGCCGGTACACCGGGCTGCACCTCTACGCCTGGTTGATCATATTGTCCTCGAGTCAGCACATAGGATTTTCTGGGATTTTCCATCTCTTCCATCACCATCACCGTGGGAAGGTTTTCCTCGAACACTCTTTGCTGATGACGCAACTCCTCCAGTCCAAGATAAGCATCGCGAAGCTCATCGGCCGCATGAGAATGCAGGAAGTACTGGGTAAGCTTCTTTCGCTGGCCATCGGTTCGAACCTCCGGCGTGGTTTGCAGGATTTCGGAGATGCTTTCAGCCTGCGCAATCAGTTGTGCTTCGTTGGCGGACACGTCGCGATTGTAAATCCGGACATCATCGATCGCCCCTGTGAAGGGCAATGCTCCGCTGCCTATTCGCAGTGTTTCGAGGGGAAGTGCAAACGTCTGGTTGATGCGATCCAGAGTCACATTCATGTCGAACGGCTGGCCATTGATATAAACACTGACGCCTCGCGCGACACGAGAGCCATCATACGTCATGGTGACATGACACCAATCATTTTGTGGCAGCGGAATGCCGCTTTCCAGACGAATGGCATCGTCCAGCCAGCGATTGATGAGATTGACCTGAAGCAGTCCGTCCCGCAATTGCAGATAATAGCCGGCACCCTCTTCAACCGGAGTCATGCGCGAAATCACTGTCCCGTTCGGATCTTCCGCGCGGAGCCAGAGAGCCACAGTGAATTTGTCCATGTAGCCGAAGGCGGCCGTGTCACCGGCGGTGACGAAACTGCCCTTGCTAAACGCAATTGACTGACCGATGGCACCGTTGGCATACGGACTGGAAGTCACGTCAAAATAGGTATCGACTTTGCGTGCCTGGTCATAAAGACTCAGATCAAATGCCAAATGGTTAGTCAGTCCCTTCGTCACAGACCAGTCCATTTCTGAATCGGCCTCCACAGTCGCCTCCCACCTCTGCTGTGATGTTGTCAGCTCGCCATTGAGCTCACGAGTTCGAGCCTCCGCTGTCTTGATCCGCTCATCCAACTCGCGCAATTGCTGTTCCTCAAACGGTCGAGGTGCGCGAATCATGGGTGGCGAATTGCCCTCCTTTAACGCGCGGCCGCTTTCCGGCACGTTGTTGAAGTAAGCATAAACTCTGTAGAACTCCGACTGCCGGATGGGATCGTATTTGTGATCATGACACCGCGCACAGCCCATCGTCAGACCCAGCCAGACCGTGGAGGTTGTATCGACTCGATCAACGACATATTCCACCTGATATTCTTCGGGAATAATTCCACCTTCCGAATTGCCACGATGATTGCGATTGAATCCTGTTGCGATTCTCTGACTGAGGGATGCGTTCTCCAGTAAGTCCCCTGCTAGTTGCTCCACAGTAAACTGATCGAACGGCATGTTGCTGTTGAAGGCATCAATTACCCAGTCACGCCATCGCCACATGGATCGAGGTCCATCGTTTTGATAACCACTGGTGTCGGCGTAACGAGCGGCATCCAGCCAGCCGACCGCCATGTGTTCACCATATCGCGGCGAGGCCAGCAATCGGTCAACAAGTCTTTCAAAAGCGGAGTCAGAGGTATCCGTGAGGAAGGCATCGATCTCGGCGGGCGTTGGCGGCAGACCGGTCAGGTCGAGCGTGACGCGACGAATCAGTGTGCGTCGATCGGCTTCCGCAGCTGGTTTCAGACGTTCCTGTTCCAGTCGAGCCAGCACGAAATAGTCGATGGCATTTATTGTCCAGGAAGCAACTTCAACTTTGGGGAGATCAAGTTTTACTGGCGGAATGAACGACCAGTGCTCAGTCCATTTTGCTCCCTGTTCAATCCAGCGAGTCAGCAACTGAATTTCGACATCGGACAATTCGCGGCCTGAATCCTGGGGGGGCATTTTCTGTTCATCGTCGTCGGAAGTGATTCGCTGATGCAGCAGGCTCGCCGCGATATCACTGGGCACAATGGCCGCTTGTCCGTCACGTGTGGCAAACGCATTTTCCTTCAGGTCGAGCCTGAGCCCACTGACGCGTTTCTGTTCATCGGGTCCATGACAGGTGAAACACTTGTCGGAAAGTATCGGACGGATATCCCGATCGAAATCTACTGACCGAGCGGGTTCCTCGGCGCTGGACGTCACAGGAAGAATGGCCGACAGGAACCCCGTCAGCAGGAATGTGCCCAAACAGTCTCTCATGCTCCATGCCCCGCGCCCAATGTCGCAATACCTCAAGACGCTCCCAGCGTACCAGAAGACTGTGCCAAGTGTAAACACCTCAGCTGGAAGCTTCGGCTTGGCATACTTATCCAGTCGTAGCCAAAGACAGCTCATGGTTTCGCCGGTTCCGCCGAAGGCAGGTCCGGCCATTCGAGACGGAGCCTCGCAGCCTCCTGAGTTCGACCGGATAAGTCGAGAGCTGTGATTGCATCGGACATGCAGGCGTTGTTTGTCCATGGATCCAGTGGTTCCAGAAGAGGCATCCAGAGAAGGCTGGTTGCTGCGTTGTCGTAGTCGTGCGTCAACAGCAGGGCTCTCCCGATAAGAAATTCGGGCCCTGATCGAGTTCGTTTATCGAGAAATCGCACTCTCTGATTCCATTGATCGATCTCAGACTCCCGCAACTCGTTCGGCGTCATAAGACGCAGTCGCCAGAGCTGTGTCTCAGCGAGATCCTGCAGCGTTCCCGTGAGTTCTTTTCGTTGCGATTGCAGAACTGCGGACGCTGCTTTCTGATACGTGGGATCCTGCAACAATGCCGAAGCTGCTGTGAGCCGCCGTGCCGGAGATTGAGACTGCAGAGCGTTGAAGTCGAGCTGAATCCTTTGACTCGACAGAAGTCGCTCATCCCAGACGAGCGGCAGTTCGACGACATGACGTGAGTGGGAATCTTCCTTCAGGATTTTTTCCACAGTCGCAAGGCATTCGTCAAACTGACCGAGGGCTCGCTGAGACTGAGCAATCGCCGATTGAATCTCACGGAGCACCCATTGTCGCGGTTCGATTGCTGCAGCGGACTGCAGTGCTGACAGTGCTGGCTTCCAGTCCCGACTGCGCAGCTTGCGAAGGCCATCATCAAATTCGGTGGATTTCTGAAATCGCAATGAAACGACATCGCTGAGTTTGAAGACATCGATCGTGTTACCGTTTCGGCGAAAGACGATATTCTGGCCGGTCATGTCCTCAATGACTCCGGCGATCGTTCTTGTGCGCGGAGATCCTTCCATTCTCACGACCACCTGATCGCTGGATGTGAAGGGAAGTAAGGATGGTTCCTCCGTTTGTGCGAATACGGGACTCGGACAGAGCACCAAAATGAGCAACGAGAGTAGAGAAGTTTCTCGACAATTGATCGCCGGGAGTTGTGAGAACATCAGGCTGAGGAATGACGGATGCCTGGTCATGATGGGTCTCTGACAGTCTTTGTCCATCGTTGCTTATCCGTATTGCCATCATCGCTGTCGTCATTGCAGGGATCGCCTGGTTTGACGATGGAAAGCGGCACTGCACTATCGTTGATTTCGAACCACGTCACGTAATCTGAAACGAGGATATTCGCGAGTCTGGTATTCTTTCAGGTACTGCTGATACTCGGGAGAGGTGGGTTCACTTTCATCCGGAGCCAGGGGATAGCGTGTCATTGCCTTAAATGGATAGGGTTCGGAGGACTGTCCGTAAACGGTGCTCAAGTCGGCATCTTTGTCCCAGCCCACGTTGTACAGGACGAAATCCCGCTTCCATCCGGCTGGCGGTTCTTCGGTTGGTACGATGAACTCAATCGTAAGCTCATCACCGGGTCCCATCACCACCATTTGATCATCCTGAGACTGAAGCAGACCCGTGGCTTCACCGAAGCGCGTGAATCGGCCAAGCATTTCGTTCCAACGGGGATCCTTTGTCACAGAATCGTAGTCATAACCTTCCGGCGCATGACCGTTGCGAAACAGAGCATTGTCGGCATAGGTTCGCCGCGAGAAACCGCGATAGTGCAGATCGGCAGCAGACAGTGGGCAGTCAAAAGTCCCGGTATCAGCGTCTGATTCATCCACCGTGAAGAAGACACGATCCCAATACAACTCCATGCTGGATCGAATTCGCAGGCAATAGTCGGTTGTCAGGAAAGCGTCGGACAGGTCGATCACCATCGCCTTGGTCTTGCCACTGGGAAATCCAATAAATGGACGTACAGTTTTCCAATTTCCTTCCGCATCTCTTACTTCAAGAGATGGAGGAGCTGGAGGATGCAAATCGGGATTCTGAACGATCGCCTGATTCAGCGACGTGTTCGTCGGAAACACCCAGCCGATCAGAACCATTCGGATGTTTTTTGGAGCTGTCTGATCAGGTTCCGCCAGCTTTCCGAGATCGAACTCCATCGTCCATTCATCCGTGAGTCCCTGCAGGATGCGACCTGTGAAGGGTTGCACATAATCCTGATCCTGAGCAGTCAGTCCCGGCAACATGTCACGGCCAAGTCCATCGCGTGCGGACAAGGGCAGTCGTGCATTTTTGACAGTGTGAATTCGATGAGCCGCCATTTCCGGGGAGCCGACTTTTTCGTTGGTGAAAATCGAGACGTCTGCCGGATGATCGACAGCCATCAACTTCACTTCATCGAAATAGGCAGCCTCCCAAAGTTCTTCGGTGAGCTGAAGGACATAGCGATCGTTTCGAGCCTTTAATTGTTCACCGGGAATCATCAGATATTCCCATTCTCGCGTCGGAGCCATATCTCCTGTGGCCTGAACGAGTCCGATCGGTGCGGCCCAGAGGCAGTCACTGAAAAACTGAAATCGTTCGCCGTTCCATGTGTAAATATACGGGCAGGAACCATTGAGAATTTGCGGGGCAAGAATGCCGAGTCGCGCTTTCAGCAAAGCGGTATTGGTAATATTTTGTGGAACTCCGTCAGTCCAGATTACTCGAATCGTGTCCACTTGCGTCACTTTACCGAGTCCCAGATGCATTTTCGGGGAATCGACCACATGAGCCTGATACGCCGATCCGGATCGCAGTTCGATGACAGATCCGCGACCATGCATGTTGACGCGATTCGAAGGAAACTGAGGGTCATCGCCCACAGCGCGGGTGACGACATCAATCCACTGATTGCTGTTACCTCCATCATTCGTCAGCAACTGCAGCTTGCCGTCCGTTGTGACAGTGACAATATCCAGGTCACCGTCATCGTCCAGATCCGATGTCGCAACGCTGCGAGAAGTGGAATTTGGGGGCAATAGAGCTGTCAATTCTTCGGTCTTGACGTCTCCTGTCCCACGCAGAATTGTGAGGCCGTTTGTTCCGGCAACGAGGAAGTCTGATCGGCCATCGTTATCCAGATCTGCTCGATGGATTAACGAGCCGGCAAGTTGAGAGACAACGGTTGTTGCCGAGTCACCTGGTGTTTCATTGTTCTTCGGAAGGACAGTCGTCGTCCCTTCGGCGGATGTGGTGACGAGATCCCAGCGACCGTCACCATTCAGCTCGTCGATGACAACGTCTGCGGCACCGGCGGCACAGGGGATGCCATCGAGCCAGCGAAATCTGCTGTGAAGCATATTCTGCAGCCAGCCCGCCTTGCCATCCGATGAAACACCAACGACATCCATGGCCATATCGCGGTTCCAGTCTCCAATGGCAATGGCTGAGATCGCGTACTGTGGCAGGCTGAGACCTTCAGTGACAGGTTCGAAGGATTTTCCATCGATATTCTTCCAGAGACTCATTCCTGTTGTGGTTGCCAGAATCAGATCAAGGTCACCGTCTGACTCAAGATCTGCCGCGGCGATGTCGTTGATGCCCGTTGCGGAATTTGCCTGCGGGATCACGGTCAGACTTCTGGCTCCATCGGCGGATGCCTGATTATGCATGATGACAAAACCAGCATCGCTCCAGGCGATAACATCGAGGTCCGTGTCGAACCAGCGATTTTTTCCGCTGGAGTCTTTCACGATCTTTTGATCGCCGTCCAGATCCCGTAGTTTTGTAGGGTTTTTGACATCCGAAAGTGCGCGGTCGAAGTCGCGGTCGATATCAATCAACAGGCAACGAGTAAACGACCGGGCGTCGGCTGGAGACTCCATCAGCATGACCCACGGCGCGGTAGCATCCAGTCCACGCGAGTAGATTCGAATTCGGCCCTCCTGGACGAGAACAAGGTCATCCGCTCCATCCAGATTCATGTCCAGCAACTGAACATCTGAAACGCCAGATTGTTCCGGCAAGCCCATTCCGACTGTGAATGGTTGAAGGACCGTAGATTCTGCGGGTGGAAAGACGGCCGTTCTTACTTCGTCGGAAAGTGGAAGTTTGGCACCAAGGTCCACGACAAGGTATTCAAGGAGATTCCGGTCGATACGTCGCTGATCGACCTGCGTGACCAGTTCAGGAAGCATCAGATTCTTTGTCATCATCGCTGGCCCCAGCAGGACGGCGGGATTCGTGGCTCCGGGGCCAGCCAGTGCTTTTCGAATCGTTGCGACAAGATCGACGCGACGCTGTTGTTTGATGGCTGCGTTCAAGGGTTCCAGCAAAATGGCTACTCGGCTCAGGGTGTTAGAAATGTCGGCCGCCAGTTCCTTGGTCTGAGCGTTTTTTGAGTTCAGTGCCAGAGCCTGCTTTTCCATCAGTTTGCCAATGACGGCAAGATTCTCAGGAGCTAGTTCATTGGTTTTTTGAAGCGACTTGATAAGCTCGGGTGAGTCCGCATAGTCGCGATGACCTTCCATGGCAAGAGCAAGGGCGTACCACATCTCCGGGCGATCACCGGAGAGTGTGATTGCTTCCTTCAGCAGATCCAGTCCCTTCTGCACTTTCGGATTCGCCGCGCTGTCTTCGAAGACGGCCAGCTTTCCCGCAACGAGAGCCGCGATTGATTTTTGCAGATCATCGACGGCGACTGAGCGAAAGGCAGTCGCCGCTTCATTGGCTTTCCTGATCATGTTCGCGAAGGCAACAGGATCCTTCCCTTGTGAGAAAGGGGATGTTCGATCAATCAATGACAATATTCTTGCGACGGCCAGGTTCTGAGCCACTTCCGGATGTGTTGGCAGAAGACTTTGGAGTTGACTCAAGGCCAGCTCAGCTTCAACCCATTCGTGATTTTCAAGATGCCCGATTCCTCGATTGTGGAGGTCCATGATTTGCCGACCGACTTCAGCCGTAATCGCCGGGGGCAAAGGTATCGATGGATTCTGTTTATCAACGCCCGCGGCATTGTTGGTTCCGTCCGGGGGCGAAGTCTCCGAGGTGCAGCCGCTCAGCAGAATCGAAGCGATCAACGCGAGAGGCCCGGAAAAGCGACGGAAATGAAACATGAGAATTGTCCGACGTGAAGGTGAGTTACAGAATTCGGAACTGCGACCGTGGATAGTGCTCAGTGAAGTCCTGGTCCGGACAATGAATCAAGGTGCTAGTTTAAGTCAATTCGAGTGGTTCATACAGTCCGTCGAGAGGGACAGGGAACGACATTCGTCATTGGTGATCTGTACGCTCATGGGCGTAGGATTTGTGAGCCGAATCATTGATTTTACCAGCGAAACCCTGAAACCTTGGTGCCTATTTGTCATGTACGGGTGACAACTGTTCGGGAGGTGAGTATTGTGGCAGCCTGATGCCGTTCTTTTTCCTATTCCTGCTCATCGAAGGAGTGCCTCATGGCTGATCAAAAACCGAAATCTGTCGTTGGACCTAAAGTGTCCCCTGCTCGAACAGTTGTCTCTTTGGTACTGCTGCTCGTTGTCGGTGTGGTCTGCGTCATCGAGCTTCGCGCAGGGCTTGGGCAGATGCTTTCAGGAAAAGCGCTTTCTGCAAGGTCCAATGATGGGGAGTTCAAGGATCTCACTTTCGAAGAGGCTCGTGGGTTGTTGTCGATGGGGCCATCCGAGTCGGTTGAAAACCGCGGTCCGGACACGGCTTATCGTTATGAGTGGTTCAGTCTGCTCCGCCCGTTGATGAATCAGAAGAATCCCCGAATTACAATTCTTGCCAGTCACGATGAAAAGCCAATGGCTCTGGCGTTTCACACGGTGCTGGAAGACGAAATGTCAGCAGAGCCACTGCCGCCTGCTGAAAGTAGCCCTCCTCCAGGAACAGCCGGACTGAAGGCGGGAGGCATGGGGCCAGGCAGTATGGGAATGGGGCCGAGTGATGGAAGCGGCGGAAGAAAAGGGAAACGTCCGGACGTAGAGGGTGAAGAAGTATCGCCTGGCACACCGGGAGAAACCGCAACAGAAGCACCAGCACCAGCATCCACAGAAACACCAGCATCCACTGAAACACCAGCATCCACTGAAGCACCAGCGCCAGCACCAGCAAATCCGTAACGCAGGGATATTCTGAACTCGTTAACACTGGCAGGCAGAGGCCCTTGGTTTCTGTCTGCCTTTCTTTTTGCCCTCAACAAGTGGACCATCTGATGAAGGCGAAGAATAAGGTGCCATGGCGAACCACACTGGCCATCGTCATCATCGCCGTTATCGTGCCGTGGATAGGAAAGCATTGGCAGACATCACAGTCCGAGTTGGTCGTTTATTGTGCCCATGATTCCATTTTTGCTGACTCAATTATCAGAGACTTCGAGACAAATAGCGGAATTCGAGTGCGAATACGTTTTGACGAAGAGACCAACAAATCTCTGGGGCTGACGAATTTGTTGATTGCCGAAAAAAAGAATCCTCGCTGTGATGTCTTTTGGAACAATCAGACACTCGGAATGATTCGACTGAAAAACGAAGAGGTTTTGGCGACCTGTGATTCGTCATTGTTCGCTGCGATTCCGTCACAATTCAAAGACGCGGACAATCAATGGGCCGGGTTTGCTGCGCGACTCAGAGTCTTCATCATTAATACGGACAAGATGGAAGCCAATGAAGACGCTGTGTCCAGGGTGCTCGCATCGGACTCACTTTCCAAAGTGGCGATCGCATTGCCTATGTTTGGAACGACGCTGTCTCATTACTCGGTCCTGTGTGACCAGATGGGACTGGCTGGTTTGAAGAATTGGCATCAATCTTTGAGAGTCAGGGGAATTCGTGAAGCTCGCGGAAACGGAGCGGTGAAGGACCTTGTTGCGGAAGGCGTTTGCGACCTCGGATTTACCGATACCGATGATGCGTTCGCCGCGATCGATGCCGGCAAGCCTGTCAAGATGTTGCCTGTGCGGCTGGCGTCCGGGAACACGATCTGCATTCCGAACAGCGTGGCCATGATTCGGAATTGTGCTCACCCACAGGAAGCGGAACAGTTCATTCGCTATCTGTTGTCGCCAGAAGTTGAGCTGGCGCTGGCAAGATCGGCATCGCGGCAGATTCCGCTTGGCTCGATTGACAAGGATCAGTTACCGGAAGATGTTCGAGAACTGTCTGTCTGGGCGGCAGACGCAGTATCGCTGGAAGGCGCTGCAAGGCATGATCAGGAAGTCCTCGACTGGCTTTCGAATGAGTATGTGGGCCAGTAAATTTCCCTGGATGTTGGCAGATGGCCGCTACAGAAGACTGGTGAATTACTGAATGGCATGCCATGACGCTCTCGGAATCTATTCTCTGGTCATTCGTCCGCAGTGTGGCCATTGCGAGCCTTGCGCTTTGGCCAATGTGCATTTTGCTGAATCAAATCGAAGGATCGACTTCGATCCGGTGGCGTCGAACGTGGCTGCTACTTTCTGTGTTTCCCTTTTTTGTTCCGGAGTTATTGATTGGGTTCCATTATCGCCTGACCGCCACACAACTGAGCAGCGGGGCCAGTCCATGGGTCGCAGCTTTTTGTAACGAGACTCTCTACCTATTGCTGCAAGTGTCGCGGTGCATGGCGGTTGGTGTGGCCGTTTCGATGTTGTTACCGGACAGTCAGGTCACTCGAGAATCGTTGTTTTCGTGGAATTGGCTTCGATCTTTTAAAAGCCTCTCCATCTGGTGTCTGGGTTGGTTGCGGCTGCAGATTGCCGGCCCCTGGCAACGGATGCTTGTCAGCTGGAGTCTGATGGCGCTCATTGCGTTTCAGGAGTTCGAAACAGCCGCATTGATGCAGATCGACCGACATCCGATTGCGTGGTCGGTCTGGCTTTTCGATGCTCATGCGGCCGGACAACCGCTATCGGAATCTCTGCGAATGATTCTCGTTCCCTTGTTTTGTGAACTGTTACTCCTCTCCCCTGCCATTTACCTTCTGATGAAAACTCGATCATCCGAATTAGTGGTGGAGCATCGAGATTCGATGGTGTGTTTGAATTGCACGACTTTCCGTGTTCGCGCAATTGCGATTGCCTGCCTGACACCTGGAATGGTTCTGTTTATTGTTTGGCCAGTCTTTGCCAACATTCGCACAACTTTATCGGGCATGATCGCTTTATTGAGTCAGACGACGAGGTTGCAGCAGTCTCTGGAGCAGTTACTTACCTCCGTTGGATTTGCAGTGGGAGCCACGATTCTGTCGATGAATCTTGCGTCAATGATTCAGCAGTCCGGCCAGACACGAGGTCAATTCAGGGTGCAGAGATTGTCCATTTGTCTGGTCTTCCCTGGACTGGTCGGAGGGCTGGTTGTCAGTCTGCTGTTGTTGTCATTCTTTCAGCTGGCATACCTTTCCGCGTTTTATGACAGTTGGTTGCCGATGTTGCTGGGACAGACACTCGTGGTCTTGCCGAAATCCATGGCGATTGTCTTTCTGCTTCGCAGAACATTGGCACAGTCTTCGCTCTATTCAGCCAAACTCCTCATGAGATCTGACGATCGAATGATTCGTCGACACGCCGCCGGCCTGCTTTGGCGGATGACTACGAGCCGCTGGTTATTGGGGGCGTTGGTGATTTCGCACTGGTGTTTCTGGGATGTCACGGTGGCTTCTATTCTGCGTCCTGTACAACTGGAGCCTGTGGTGACTCGGCTTTACAACGAGATGCACTACGGGCGAACAGAAGCGTTGATGAGTCTGTCGATGTTGGCCGGCCTGGCACCCTTTGTGGTAGGCGGTTTCGTGATGTTGGCGAGTTTTCTTCGAGCAACATTCTTTATTGCCACGAGCCCTGTTGCTTCGGCGGTGAGGCCAGAGTTGGCAGGAAAAAGCTGATTTGCAGACAAATTTCGGCTTGGTCGAACTCTTTCGGCCTGAAACGTTGACTGAGTGGCAACCCTCGGAAGTTGCCGCCACGGCTTGCCATCGGTTCTCCTGGTGCGGACAATTCCAGACATCCTGCGAGGACAGCCCGTCTATGTCCGGCAGTGTGTAAGACTTTAGACTGGGTGATCTGCATGCACAAATCCTCTAAATGGCTCGTCCGTCTGCTGCAAGTGCTGCTGATGCCGGTGCTGGTCATTGTGGCTGCTCCTTGCTCCCCGCTGCAGGCCGATGAGGACCTCCTGATGGAACTTGGCAGGCTGATTGGCAGCGCACTTCGCGGTGAAGAGCCTGCTCCTGCAGTTGCGATTGAATTCATGGAAAATGGTGCGCCGGGGGCAGTGCCGGGTGAGGATGAGCGTAAAGAATACCAATTGCGTCTTCAGGCCTATAGTGACGCGATGCAATCGTGGGTGGTCAAGGTTTGTGAATTGCCTGACGAACAACAGGTCAAGCTTAAAGAGATCTTTGCTGCGGAATTGACCAGTTATGTCGGACAGTTTGCAAAAGGCAAAGATCCGAATCGTCAGAGTCATGGATTTCCAAAGACGTTTCCTCTGGTATTTACTTTGAACAACGGGATTGCTGCCAAATTTCAGGCTGACGTTAAAAAGAGTCTTCTAAAGAGCGCCTTGACGCCGCCGCAGGTGGAATTGCTGGAGGCTGCTATCAAGGAACGTGAAATCTACAGAACTCAGGCCTATGCGGAATTCGTCGTGATGTTGATCGACATCGAGTTGTTCCTGACGGCTGACCAGCGAGTTGCTCTGACCAAACAAGTTTTGAATCGTGTCGGAGGCCTTCAGCATCCGTTGTATTCGTTTCAGGCTCAGTCGTATTACCTTCCTTATGAATCTATGTCTGTGGTTGTCTCACCAGCCTCGGGGAAAAACATTCTTGAGCCATCGCAGAAGAAGAGGCTCGCGGACCTGACTGGTGCTGATCCCAACAGCCAGCACATCGTCTTTCAGGCCTCTTCTGGAATGGATGAATGGTACAAGCAGATGAACGAAATCAGTCTCAAGCAGCGGGAACAGTATCTTCGTGCAACAGCTGTGCGTGTGTCATGGTATGACAAAGAGCTTCACCTGACTTCAGAACAGGTCGAACATCTTACAAACGCAGGGAAAGGTGCTGCGATTCGGGCGTTGGGCGACTGGAAGGAAACAACTCAGCAGACGTTTGAGCAAATGGAACAACAGATAGCCCAGATGGGGCAAAACTTTGGATTTTCAGCCAGCGTGATCGACACCAAATCAATTGATCAGAATGAGATTTGGAAAGATGCTGTCAAATCCGTCACCGCAGGGGCGGCACAGCAACAAGTGGAAATGCGTTTTCAGCGTGTTCAGGGCGACAAGTCGGCTATGGCAGCGGGAGTTCTCGCCCTGCTTGATGAAGAACTTTGGCTGACTCCCGAACAGCGATTGCCACTCCTGGCCCAGTTTGAAAAAACCATGCCCAACGATCTGACAGCCGTTCAATATCGGGAATATATCCGGGACATTGTGCTCATTGCTCATCCGCTCTTTAAGACCACAGAAAAGAAACGTGATGAAATTCTGACGGAGCCCCAGAGAGATGTCTGGAAACAGCTTGCCTCTTTCTTTCAATGGCAGAAGGAAAACAACTATGTACAGATACAATTGCGAAATAACGGCGGCAGCTTTGGATTCACGCTGGGCCAATAGCGACGCACTATAATAGACCATCGGGTCAACGTCTGAATCGGTGGCCCAAACTCTTGATTGAACTTACGACAGGAAACCAATGTCTTCTGCAACAACAACGGCTCCTCCTCTTCAAACTGATGATGTCGCCGCAATTGACGAATTGCGGAATGTCTATCGAAAGCTCAAGGCGGAACTGTCGAAGATCATTGTGGGGCAGGAGCAGGTGATTGAACAGCTTTGTATCTGCCTGTTCGCTCGAGGTCACTCGCTGCTGATGGGCGTGCCCGGGCTGGCAAAAACGCTTTTGGTCAGCCGAATTGCTGAAACAATGTCGCTAAGTTTCAGCCGTATTCAGTTTACTCCCGACCTGATGCCAATGGATATTACAGGGACCGACATTCTGCAGGAGACTCAGGATCGTCGCCGGGAATTTGAGTTTGTGAAGGGCCCGGTGTTTGCCAATATCGTGCTGGCGGACGAAATCAATCGAGCACCTTCCAAAACACAGGCGGCAATGCTCGAAGCCATGCAGGAACATCGAGTCACTGTGGTTGGTCGACCGTATACGCTGGAGCCCCCGTTCTTTGTTTTGGCCACTCAGAATCCCGTTGAGCAGGAAGGGACCTATCCACTGCCCGAAGCGCAGCTCGACCGATTTATGTTTCTGATTAATGTCGATTATCCGTCCCGCGCTGAAGAGCTGGAAATTGCTCGTACAACGACTGGCGGTGCAGTGCCGCGTCTCGAGCATATCCTGAATGGTTCCGATGTTCAGCGATTTCAGGAACTCGTTCGACGGGTTCCCGTACCGCAGCACATTTATGAGTTCGCTGTTGATCTTGTTCGACGAACCCGTCCGAAAACAAAAGAATCCCCGGATTGGCTGAAGCCGCTGGTTTCCTGGGGAGCGGGTCCGCGAGCCGTTCAGTATCTGATTCTTGGCGCCAAGTCACGAGCTGCTCTGACCGGCAGCTACATGGCTCGTTTGGAAGACATCATGGCGGTCGCTGAGCCCGTGCTGACTCATCGCGTGCTCACCACATTTAACGCCGAGTCCGAAGGCATCACGAGCAACGACATTATCGGTCGCCTTGTCGATGAACTGAATGCCGAACAGATTGGTTAACCGCACCGCCCGCCGGTACCAGTCCGTGAACGCACACCTCTGGTTCTCCAACGCTTCTTGTCTTGTTGATCACGGTGGAAGCTGAGCTTCCGGAATGAGTTTATTCCTGTTGTCGTTTCTACCCACTACACATTCCCGGCGACACACTGACCATGCGCAATTTCGTGGATCCAAAAGTCGTAGCACGGCTGCAGGGGTTGGCTCTGGATGCCAGAACCCCTATGATCGGAAGTGTCTCCGGACGGCACCGCAGCCCGACTCGGGGATCCAGTCTGGAATTCTCCGAGTACCGCAAGTATGTCCCCGGCGATGACACGCGCCGACTCGACTGGCGAGCCTACGGACGCAGCGATAGGTACTACATTAAAGAATATGAAGCCGATACCAACCTGAGATTGTGTCTGGTCGTTGATGTCAGCGGGTCCATGAATTTTGGTCCCGACGGAAGCCAGGCAGAAGGCACAACGAAGCTCGATTACGCTCGCCGCATCGCAGGAACGTTGGCCTATCTGGCATCAGGGCAAGGGGACGCCGTTGGTCTGTATTCTGCTGGCAGGACTTTCCAGAAAGAGATCCGCCCAAAACGCAGTGGCGCGCATCTGAAGTATGTACTGGACGAACTGGGCAGCATGAAGGCGGAAGGCGAAACCGGCCTTCCAGAAGCGCTGCATCAGGCGGCCGACCGGATTGCTCAGCGAGCCCTTGTGGTTGTGATCTCGGATCTGTTCATGGATCCCGAAACACTCAAGGGCGCGTTTCAGCATCTGCGATTTCGCAAACATGATGTCGCAGTGTTTCATCTGGTGGAACAAAACGAGATCGACTTTCAGTTCGATCGTCCGATCCGATTTGTGGATCTTGAAGGAGCCGGTCCGCTGCTGGTCGACCCAACTACGATCGCCAAACAGTATCGACAGGCTGTACAAACCTGGCTGGAACAACTTCGAGTCGTCTTTCGCGATTCGGCGGTGGATTATCATCGTGTCAGCATCGAAGAAAACTACGCAGACGTGCTTGCCGGATTTTTGCTGGCGAGGAAGAAATAAATACCGTAGTACCGCCGTTCCATAGGCGGGAAGTTTGTTTGGCGAACTCTCTGCCGCTCGCTGGGATCGTTTCATCTAACAAGTCATCCCATGACATTTCTACAACCTTTTATACTGTTCGCCCTCCCGCTGATCGCGTTGCCGATTCTGATCCATTTGATTAATCAGAATCGCCACCGAACGATCCCGTGGGCCGCCACGATGTTTCTTTTGCAAGCCAAACGCATGGCGAGGGGCATGGCGAGACTGCGGTACATTTTGATCATGATCGCCCGCATGCTGGCCGTCGCCGGATTGATCTTTGCGATCAGCCGACCGATGTCCGGTGGCTGGCTTGGTCTGACCACCAGCGGTGCACCAGAAATCACGGTTGTGATCCTAGATCGTTCTGTCAGCATGGAAGAGCAGGACCCGCAGACGAATCGTTCCAAACGCGAAACGGCAATTGAAAAACTGGCCAGCGTCTTCAAAGATCTCGGCCGTAGCACGCGCATCGCACTGTTCGATAGTGCCACGGGACAGCGCTTCGATCTGAATTCGCCCGAAGCACTGTTGGAACTTCCCGAAACCGCTCTGACGGCAACCAGCGCGGATATCCCGGCGTTGATGCAGGAAGTCACTGAGTACATTCTCACCAACGAAGCGGGTCGAACAGACGTCTGGATTTGTTCCGACCTGCGGCAGTCCGACTGGAACCCGAGCGGCGGCCGTTGGGAATCGGTTCGCGAGCAACTTCGCAACCGGGACGGCGTGCGACTCTATCTGCTGGCCTATCAGGATCTGGCTCCCGACAATCTGGCGGTCTCCGTCAGCGGAGTTCATCGCCGCGAAACGACCGAAGGCGCGGAACTGGTGATGGACCTGAAGATCACTCGAGCGACCGCGACCAACGATCCAGTTCAGGTGCCGATCACGTTTGTTATCGGCGGAGCGAGATCGACGGTGAATCTGGAACTCACCGGAACTCAATTGATCCGCAACGGGCATACGATTCCCATCGACCGTGAGTCTAAGCGCGGATGGGGACGAGTCGAATTGTCTCGCGACGCAAATTCATCCGACAACGTTTTTGATTTCGTCTATGCTGAGCCTGCTGTTCAGAAGACCGTGATCGTGTCAGATGATGCCGGCGTGGCAGACTTGCTGCGACTGGCGGCTGTGACTCCATCCGACAGAAGCCTGGTTTACGACGCTCAGATCGTGCCCGAGGCGCAAGCGGCAGTGATTGAATGGGACAAGACGGCCTTCGTGCTATGGCATGCTGACTTGCCGAACGACGTGTTGGCAAAACAACTGGAATCATTCGTTGCCAGGGGCGGCTGCGTGATGTTCTTTCCGCCAGAATCGCCTTCCAGGGCAACTCTTTTCGGGACACATTGGGGTCAGTGGCAGGAACCACAGGAGTCCGATCATTTCGCGCTTTCGCGCTGGCGAACGGATGCCGACTTACTCAGCAACACGCTTAGCGGAACGCCATTGCCGGTTGGCCAGGTTGTGACGTTTCGAAGCTGTGAGATCGTGAATGAGAACGCGACCGTGTTGGCTCAGCTTGAAAAAGGCCCGCCGCTTCTTCTGCGAGCCCCCACCGATCAGGGTGCGGTCTGGTTCTGCAGTACTTTACCGACGACCGAAAATTCCAATTTCGTCAGCAACGGGATTACGTTTTACGTGATGATCCAGCGAGCCGTCGCTCGCGGCGCCGCGGCGCTGGGTGAGGCTCGGCAGTACGATTGCGGATCGTTGAAGTCGAGCGTGGCAGAAGCGTGGATTCCGCTGGACGACGTTTCGGGCCGCGTGTTGTTGTCACAGCGGACGATTAACAACGGCTTGTACCAATCGGAGGAAGCTGCGTTTGCGTTGAATCGTCCGCTGGCTGAAGACGCAGTGGAAGTTGTCAGCGACGGAACGCTGGAACAGGTTCTGAACGGTCTGAATTATACTCGCATCGACGACAAAGCTGGCAGCACCATGGCTCTGGCCAGCGAAGTCTGGCGAACCTTCTTGATACTGATGATCATCGCGCTGATGGCAGAAGCGTTGTTGTGTGTTCCGGACCACGCCCAGAAGACGGCCGAAGAAAAACCAATCAAACGCGATACGCCGGTTCAATCAACTCCGTTTCCAAAGAGAGTGTCAACGATGAAGACGTAACGACGCAACTTGCCATTTAAGATTTCAAATGCTCCTCGGTGGCAAATCGCAAACAAAAATGTGCCAAACAAGACTTATGTCCCGCGAAACAAATTGAGTACTCATGACATTTGTCTGGACCCCTTTCACTCTCATCCTCACCGCGATCGTGCTGATCGCGGCGGCGGTTTGCTGCTTCATCAGCTGGCGGCGGAGTGGGTATACACGGGCGATGCTGTGGCTGGAAATCTTGCGATTCGTGTTGATCGCGGTCGTTCTGGTCACTTTGAATCAGCCGGAGCTCACTCAGGAAATCAAGCCGCAGGAACAGCCGACTCTTATTGTCCTTCACGATACGTCCGGGAGCATGCGGACTCAGGACGTGATCAACCCGCAGGCTCCGGCTGAAAAACCTCAGACGCGAACTGATGCCATCACTCCCATCATTCAGGCGGAACTTTGGAAACCAGTCGAAGGACGCATGAGAGTGATCTTCGAACCATTTTCATCGCAACCGCCGACCGTGGAGAAAGGCACGGACCTGAATCAGGCGCTTCAGGCCGCGTCGGACAAACATGCCAATCTGAGAGGCATCGTTTTGCTGTCTGACGGCGACTGGAACGTTGGCCAGGCACCCGGCGCGGCGTCATCCGACCTTCGAGTGAAGAACGTGCCCGTGTTTGCGGTCGGCGTTGGCAGCGAAGAGCGTCTTCCTGATTTGGAACTAGCCGCGTCCGATGCGCCGACGTTTGGCGTTGTCAACAAATCCCTGCGAATTCCATTCCGAGTCATCAGTTGGTTACCAGCCGACAAAGATGTGAAAGTGTCACTGACGGGAACTCGCGGCGAGAAGATTGAGAAGAACGTTCAAGTCACCGGCATGGGGCAACAGCAGGACACGATCGAATGGAAGCCGGAAAAAACCGGCGAGTACAAGCTGACTCTGGAGCTCCCGGTGGATGAATCAGAAACGCTGATCGACAACAACACGCTGACGATCCCAATCACCATTCGTGACGAAGAGCTGAAAGTGCTCGTCGTCGAATCGTATCCTCGATGGGAATATCGTTACCTTCGAAACGCTCTTGAACGCGATCCCGGGGTCTCCGTCAGTTGTTTGCTCTATCATCCCGACCTGGAAAGTGTGGGAGGTGGACGCGGTTATCTGGAACAGTTCCCTACCGAGAAAGAGTTGTTCGCATACGACGTCGTGTTTCTTGGAGATGTGGGCATCGGCACAAAACAACTGACATCGCAGGACTGTGCGAATCTGAAGCAGCTTGTTCGCAGTCAGGCTGGCGGACTGGTGTTCCTGCCCGGCTTTCGTGGCTTTCAAAACTCCCTGCAGACGAGTGAACTGGAGGAACTGTATCCTGTGGTGCTCGATCCGGCTCATCCCAAAGGCCACGGTTCTTCGCGACCTGCTCGATTCGCTCTGACCGAAGCTGGCCGTCGCAGCCTGTTGACACGTCTTGAATCTGACGACAGTGCGAATGAAACTGTTTGGAACGCACTCCCCGGCTTTCAGTGGTACGCGGCCGCTCAGCGAGCGAGGATTGGATCGCAGGTATTGGCGACTCATGATTCTGATTCATCGACCTACGGCCGAGTGCCCTTGATTGCAACTCGAACCGTGGGTACCGGCAAGGTGCTGTTCATGGGTTCCGACGGAGCGTGGCGATGGCGAAAGGGCGTCGAGGACTTGTACCACTATCGCTTTTGGGGGCAGGTGGTCCGCTGGATGGCGTATCAGCGAAACATGTCACAGGGCGAATCGATGCGTTTGTTTTATTCGCCCGATCGTCCAGAAGCCGGAAACGTACTGACACTGAACGCGAACGTGATGAGCACCGTCGGTGATCCGCTGCGAACGGGCACCGTGATTGTGCAGACGGTTTCGCCGTCAGGGCAGACGGATTCGGTTCGACTCGCGCCGGCTGGCGAATATTGCTGGGGGCTCTTCACGGGTTCATTCACTCCAACCGAAGGTGGCCAGTATCAACTGGTCACGACATGTTCAGAAACCGGAGGACGTCTGGAAACGAGGATCTCAGTCCAGGGCCAGGAACGCGAACTCATCGGCCAGCCGGCTCGCACCGATGTGCTGAAGGAGATCGCGCAGGTGACTCGCGGGGAATTGACGACAGTGTCTCAGATTCAGGGACTCGTCGATCGCATTGCTGCAATGCCCGAGCCCGATCCGATCATCCGCCGTTTCCGCCTCTGGAGCCACCCTGCCTGGGGCGGAATGATCGTGGTTCTGCTGGGTGTATTCTGGACGGGACGAAAGCTGGCGGGATTGGCATAGTGACCGGAATCGCATTCGAGGCTGGTCCAAAGCGAGCGTTGTTTTGGCCCAATCCCATCGTCAGAACCAGATCTGGTATACTTGGCTGCGTATCCGACTCAGGCACTCCCTTGTCGTTTACTGCTTCATGTGCTGGATTCCGACTGGAGTGGGGACCACTATTGCCGAAGTTGGCAGCTGCTCGGCCTGCACAACCATGGACCGATCGCAAATTTCGACATCGTCGCGCACCTTTTATGAATTCAAGGCGACTGATCACGGATGCCGACGTGAAAGAGGATGATAAGCGAGCTCACAGCTCAGTGGCCTTAAAGCTTATCGCCGCTGCAAACCTGTCGGCGGAGGTGCGAGTTCGGGACCACCTTGTGGAGCGGGAGCTTGTTCGGGCATCTCTTGTTTCACTCCAACATCATTCATCAGGTGGTGAAGGACTGATTCCGCCATTTCCATCTTGCTGAGGATTCCCAAGGTGCCGATCTGGCGGTGATGCACTCGCGACCATCCTCGGACATCGCCCTCAACATGATGAAACAAGGCGTCGGCTCCGCCAAGCTGTTTGCTGATGGCATCGCGATCCTTGTTGTGTTCTGCTGCGTGAATGAACTTGGCCGCTTCGAGTAACGTGTAGGCTTCGGAATACGTTTCGAGGAAGCCTGGGTTGTGTGAGTAATTGTAGTAGAGATCCAGGCACAACTCATTCATCAACGTTTCGAGACGCATCGCCAGGTCATCGACGTGTCCATATCCGCCGAACGAGATTTCCTGCGGTGCGGGTGGGGTCTCGAGCGATCCGAGTTGCGCCGTCTGCGGATAGTAGAAGGACTGTTGTCCTTGCCGATAGTAAGTTCCGTGGCTGGATGTGCTGAAGTGAGGCACAACGCGAACGGCGTCGCGATGTATGACGTCGTGGTGATAGCGACCAATCACATGACCATGACTATCGCGGATGACGTGGTCATGATGATCGACGTGATAGCCTGCCTGCCCGAAGACGTGCGATCCAAAGACAGTGACTGCGGCTGCAAAGAAGATTTTTGAAATCGTCATGACATCAAGCTCCGGGTTCATGTGTGCTGTTTGAATGTTTAAAGATGTACGTGCAACCGCAGATTCGACTGCTCTGATCGATCGTGAGCTGCAGAGAAAGATCGCCTGCCGAAGATTTGTCAGCAGGCGATCGTTTGATCGTTTGATTACCAGGAACCGTGATGATCCCAGTGTCCGGTTTGATGCACGTCATAGTGGCCCGGGACATAGTCGTAGTGGCCTCTGTGGCGAATCAATGATGGCCCGTGATAGTCCAGATGCGTCGTGTCGTGCCATATTCGATGTGAATGGCCACTGTAGACAGGGACACTCTGATATCCAGAATGGCCGCCGTAACCGGAGTGGCCATGAGCGAAATAGCCCGAGTTGAGACTCGAGTAACCGCGGTTGTAGCCGGAGAATCCTCCATAACCGATCGACACAGAGAGTCCGGGTGACCCATGACCACTGTACCCGTAATATGACCTACAATGCTGAGCTAATGCTTGATCTGATCCAACGAAACTGAGCACCAACACGGTACTCGCTGCCAAAAGCAGACTCTTCATTCCTCTACTCCTTGTTTCCATGACTAAGAAACCGTGGAAATGAACACCTGCATAATCTGCTTAACGCATCTCGTGCCAAACTATTCGTGACAGCTTAAGTTGTTTAAATCATTAGCTTTACGGGAACCGTCACAAGGCTGTTGTGAAAGCATGATGAACAAATATTGACAACAGTTGACGTCGTTTTGATGTCAATTCTTGGTAAGCCAAGTGGTCCAAAGAATCCCGTGCGTTTTCCCGTTCAGGCAACTGAGTTTGAATGACGTCCAGCAGAGTAATTCGTGTTTCGCATTGATCTTTGAGATACTGCGGGGTGAAAACGCATGGTTCCGTCTTTTCAAGGGGTGAGTCCGATGAGTCTGAAGAATCGTCATCAATGGAATCGACTAATTCTCTATGCCCTGCGGACGCTGTCCTTGTTGCTGATGTTTTTGGTTGATTCAAATCCGGGAATCTCGGCCGAAAAGATTCCGCTTTGGAATGATGGAGCACCCGCTTCCAAGGATCGCGTGAAGGAACCGGAAAAAGTTGACCAGGGCCCTGGCAGGTACAACATTTCAAATGTGCATCATCCTTCGATCACGCCCTACTTGCCGAAACCTGGGAGTGAGACTGGCACGGCGATCATCATCGCTCCAGGTGGCGGTCATCGAGTGCTTTGCCTTGGCCATGAAGGTGATGGGCTTGCAGAGTGGTTTGCAGAGCAGGGAATTGCTGCTTTTGTGCTCCGGTATCGTCTTGCTCGCGAAGAAGGCTCGCCCTATTCAGTCGATGAGCACGCAATGGCAGACACGCGGCGATCGATTCGACTTGTACGGTCACGTTCTGAAGAATGGGGAGTCAAAT
>JANPHT010000058.1:0-1900 GCA_031424595.1 Planctomycetota bacterium | reverse complement strand
AACTGACGACCCATTCGTCATCGGCAAGACGGTGTACATCGCCTCCGGCAATCGACTGGAGAACAAGCTGGAATTGATCGAAATCGCCACCAAATAACTGTCAGCACAAGTCGGTTGCACATCCGTTGCGATTTGCAATTTGAGATCGCTACCGTCCCCCGGAACCCATTTGAGGGCTGGTTGATTTATTCAACTGACAGCAAGACGCAGGTGACCGTCTTTAGTTGCAAGTGCGGCCTGGGCTTTTGTGGCCGGATGTTGGTCAAAATCGCTGCGTCGCTACGCCGAAATCGGATTGGATATTCCATTCCATGTCGGCGACATTTGAAAGTCGTCGATCGAGTGTCGCTGACACGAGGACCCAGCTGGCCTGAGCAAGTTCTCGGCCACATCCGGATCTTCCCCTGCCAGTGCGTGGAATATCTGTAAAATTTGAAGTGTCGCTTATGCCCGACCCTTGTTTGCTTGATCACTCCCAGCGATGAACTGCAGGTTTTGCCTCCCGTCACAATATCGCGGGGAGTAGTAAAACGAGAACTTGTGAGATCGCACTGAGCCAGGTTGGTGGCTTCCAACTTCGTGACAGCCTCCACTGCCTGCGGCAGGGAGATTTGGTTTATCGTAATCGTTGTCGGAACAACGTTCGTATCCTTAATGGATGCCGACAACCACTTCCTTCTGGAGATCGAGCGACACCTTTTCCTGAACCACGGCGGTCTAAAGCACGTCAGTAATTTCAACGCCGAAGAGGTCGGTGATGACGTCGTCGATAGCTTTGAAGTACCAGTCGGTTTCTGATCCGCCGGTCAGGACATCGTCTTCACCGGCGTCGTTCAGTACATTCATCTTTGCTTTCATTGAAACCACGGGAGAGCGTGTCATTAAATGGCGTCCCCACAACCGTCAAGACGCCCGATGCAAAACTGAATGTCGGCCGGAATTGAGCACCGACACGCACGCGTCCGCTGCCTTCGTCGCGGAAGAGCCCGAAGTAGGTGCCATTCACATTATCCCGTCGTCGTACATGTTGCTGATCACGACATAATTCCCGTTGCTTAGCGCCGTCACACCGCCCCCGCCCACTCCGTCATTTGTCTTGCTGCCAACGAGGCTGTTGGCGGCGCTCACGACGCCGATGATTCCCGTGGTACCGCTGCCCCAGGTCACAGCTCCCGCGTCTTCGGCTCCCCCGTCAACCAGTATCCCATTGTCCCACAGGTAGCTGATCACGACATAGTTCCCGTTGCTCAGCGCCGTTACGCCGCCATTGCCGATGTTGTCATCGGCATGGGACCCTGTCAATGTGCTGATCAGAGCCCCGGTGGCACCGTTAAACAGATACACAGCCCCGGCGTTGGTTCCGCCCGCGTCATCAGACGGCGAAGTGATGACCACGTTCCCGGTACTCAGCGACACCACAGTCGCCCCGAGGTGATTCTCAGCAGCCGGATGCGGATCGACGAACTCGGCAAAGGTCGTCAGCAGGGTCCGCTGCTCCAATCCCTCGACAATCGCGGCCGTCCATGCGCGCCGACGTGACCAGCGCTGAAGGGATAACAGCATTGAATGAAGTGAAATCGCACATTCTCTTGGCAAATGGTGAAGGGGGCAACCTGCAATCCTGTACTTGTACAAGCGAGAAACTGGTTTCTTCAGCACCACCAATTTGCAAAAAAAAATCGCAGACACCCGGTCGCTTGTGCAACTGAGGTCTGCGTACGCCATGACTGGATAACTGGCCGCGGGAGTGCGGTCATTGATGAATCTGACGCTCTCAATAACCGCTCTATTATTTTGTCGATGATGGTGGAACCCAGGGATCCTCGATGAGGCAGAGGTCATCGAACCAGGCTTTGCCGGTACTCGTAGTTCCCGTCCAAGATCTATTTCGTGAAATCGC
>JANPHT010000057.1:0-4295 GCA_031424595.1 Planctomycetota bacterium | reverse complement strand
CAGCATTTGCAGCGGCAGCCGGAGACTCATCAGCAAAAATGGCTGGAAAGCCCGACGCCCAGGCTGCGGTTCCGAGTACGAAACCGGCCAGAGCCGCCAGCGATGTAAAGCCTGGCAAAGTTTGAGGTTTGTGATTCATGTTCTGAATTTGATGGATTTGCCAAAGATTCGAGTTCTGCCGACCCGAAAAACAGAAGAGAAAGACCGACGAATCGCAGGAGTATTCAACCGTCACAGTTCACATGGTGCGTCACTGACAGGTGCCGCGTCAATCGAACCAGCGGATTTACCAGTGATTCGAAGCAGTCTCGATCGGTTCGGGGCTGCTGAGAGCATTCTACCCAGACTCACATATCGGGGTCGACGGCAAAGTGCAAACGGTCAGGCACAGTCAGTTTTGCAGTTGAAAGTACGGTCATCTGCGGGTTGCTGTTGGATCGAACACGCGAGTTGCTGTTGGGTTCAACTCAGCATCTCAAGGAAGGGATAGCAATGAGATATTACTTTCTGGCGCTGGGCGCCCTTGTGGTCGTCTGCATGGGCTGTGCCGGAGTAGACGGCCAGAGTGTGCTGAAAACAAATGAGTATGTTGCCCCTCCCGCTGCGATGATGTCGCATCCGGGCCCAATGGTCGACGGACCTGGTCCGGGCGTCATGGGCATGCTGGCTCAGCCGGGTGGTGGAATGGGAATGGGTGGCCCGGGAATGGGTGCTCCTCTGATGTCCACGCAGATCAAGTTTATTGGCCAGGATGGCATGTCGGTGGGCTGGATGTCCGGACAGGTAATCGCTCGCAATCAGCGATTCGTACCAGGCCGAGCTGACTTCCCGCAGGGTGCAATCTACCAGCTGGTTTACTCCAGCATTCCTGGCGAAGGCTGGGAAGGTCAGAGCCTTTATCCAACACTGGAAGTGCGGTCTGGTCATCCGAACACGTTCGCTTACCTGACACACAATACTGTTCCGGTGGAAATCACCGATGAAGACCTGGAACACATTCGCAGCAACAACATGGTGACCAAGGTCATCTACCTGCCAGATCCCGAATTCCAAGCACGTGCGATTGCCGGTGTTGAAACGCTGGTATCAACAACTCTTGATCCGGGTGTCGATCCGATCGAGCAGGCCGAACGAATGGGAACCATCATGGTCGTCCTGCGAGTCGGCAATAAAGAAATGCACTTCGAAGAATCACAGGTTGCTCCGGATGGATCCGTTCAGCCGGTTGCTTTCTCAACCATGGACGGAGACGCTGGTGAGTATCTTCCACCGTCACCGATTGGATTCATTCCTGCCGACATTCAGGGTGTCCCAGGAGCCATGATTGCTGCTGGTGGCGGTTATCCTGGCCAGAACGTTCCTGTGTCTGGTATGGGCCCGACTCCAGTATGGGGAATGCCGATGACAGCCACGCCGATCGGACTTCCAGGACCTCCTCACCTGCCACTGGGTGGACCAGCAGGGATGAAGTCACACACGATCCGAAACCTGAGCCAGAACCACATGCCTGATCCTGTTGACCATATGCTGATCGATGTGGAACATAACCCAGGCTACAGCGTACCAGCACCAGTCAAGCACATTCAGTACAAGGAAACTCATCCGGTCTTCGGGCCAGGTGATGTCTCAACACCGCAAGGTCAGGGCGCTTACTGCCCGCCTGGTGGTTTCTGATCTGCTGACAGTCGATCGATGACCGCAGGGGCGATTCGAAGCACACGCTTCAATCGCCCTTGCTTCGTGAAACGTTGAAATGGCGAGTTCGAGATCGCCTCATGGCACGTTGCAGGATCTTCGAAAGTTCAACCATGATTCCAGCTCGCGCATCACTGCTTAAGACCGCGATGCTCACATTGGCCACTCTGATGTCATCATCAGCGTTGGCCCAGGTGGGCGAATATCATGAGCCACTCCACGAAAGACTTCCGCCGGGTTACACGGCCGACATGCTGGCAAGAATTCGCCAGTACGATCCGACGTGGATGCAACCGGTCCGAGTCGAGCTGCCAACTTCGGGCGACGTGTCCGTCTTCTCGGCTTCTCCGGATCCCTTGGCGACGATTGCCGCTCCGGCCCAGTTCTCCGTCAATGCGGGTCATCTTTATCGCCTGCGAGTCAGCAACCTGCCTGAGTTCCCCGGCGAAGAGATCTATCCATCCATTGAGATCCTTGACAGACTCCATCCACCGCAAGGTTCGACCGGCAACTACCCAATTCCGATCGTGCTGACGGAAGCCGATCTGAAGGAAGCCATCGACGGACGACTGGTGACACGCATCATTTATCTGGAGAATCCTCGCAACGCCGCTGCCATGGATCCTTTGCGTCGCGGATCACCGCGGACGCTGAGTCCTACTCAGAATGCACTGCAGGAAGCAGGTCGATATGGTCGGCCGATGATCATTGTTCGGATTGGCGGAAGAGTCCCAGTCGGGCCGGATATGCCGCTCTCTTACTTTGGTTCGGGCGGTGCGTTTGATTTGGGAGAAAGCGTCGCCGTCGATACGGGCGTTGCGAAACTGTCAGACATGAAAAGGTCAACAGAAGGTCTGGCGAGCGACATCGCGTCAGGTCTGCGATTGTCCCCTCGAGAATAGCTTGGCTCAGCAGAGGTCGCTGGTCTGTTGCTTCCGCTACAAAACATTCTAAGAAACAATTATTTGGTGTCATGGTGTGCTCGGAGGGCTGCCTCCCTGCCGCTCGCCGCACAACGATTTGCAGGACGACCTCTATGACTCTCCAACAGAAGAATTCACGTCGCTTGCTCGCATGGAGTTTGACGGGGCTTGGACTTTGGATGGCTCCAGGATGCGCTGTCTCTTCGAGCCTCCGGCACGAGCCGGATCATGTGTATTCCGAAACCACACCGCAGATGCTCGAACAGCAGTCCGGCGCGCGACCGCTACCGCCGCGAGCCAAGTATCCGGATGACCAGACAACAGCATCGACGAATCGTCCCGAAGAAGCAGACGGTGTTGTTCGGATGGGCGGAATTCGTAAGCCGACAGTCTCGACCGTGATGAATTCAAAGACTTCGCAAGGCTTTGAAGAATCGCTCAATCAGCAGAGCCAGTTCACTCTGGTCGGATACAATCCGGATCAGACGAATGGTCATCAACAACTGGCTGGCACAGGTTTTCACGCCGCTGAGCCTCGCTTGGAGAGCGACCCTGACGGGCGACCATTGCACCGGATGGAGACAGTTTCCGCATCTCCACTGGCCGATCTGTTTCCAGACGAATACGTCTTCGATGGTGGCGACCGGGGGCTTTCTGCCGCCATGCATACAAATCGCAGCGGACTTGACACCGAAGACACGGTCGCAGCGTTTGCTGATCATAAGGGAGAACGACGCACGACGCCGTCTAATCGTGTCGCCGTCTACGCACCACGGTTTGGCTCGGTGCGAACGGTCACGGGACTCGTGGCTGATACCAAAGTCGACAAAGCGGCCGGGGCGAAAGACAGCCTTGCAGTCGGCAACCTGAAGACTGGCAAGTCCGCTCAGGAAAACGTTCACGACACGTCTCTCTACGGGCTCGAGACTCGCGACCGCGTCGATGGTATGAAAGGCTCAACGCCCCCAATGCAGGCTCGTCGCACCGAGAATGCCGGACAGAGTCGTAAGGTGGAGGAAGGTCATGAAGGTCGAAACTACTCCGGGTCTGGCACATTCAATCGCAACGATGGCATCATTGTGGCGGAACAGATGCGGAACGCAGCATCGTGGACCCGCGATCAGTTCCCTGTGATCAGTGCGGTGACAAACAATGCGGCTGAAGTCTCGTCGAAGTTCAAAGTTCAACAGACAATCGGCGTCAAGGACGAACGCGAAACCACTGGCAACGTGCATATTGTCAAACTGGCCGATCGAGATCTGGCTCAGTCCGGTGAGACCATCACATTCACCATTCGATTCCAGAACACGGGCGACTTCGACGTTTACGATGTTACCATCGTTGACAACCTCACGCCTCGCCTTCAGTACCTTGCAGGTTCTGCCAACATTGCCGAACGACATCCCGGTGAAGTTTCAGTCGAACCAAACGGAGAAGGAAGCGAGATTCTCACTTTCAAGCTCGACCAACCATTGAAGGGTCACGAAAGCGGCACGATTACCTTTGAGGCAACCGTTCGGTAACGCGAATTTTTCGTTATCACCCATCACCCGAACACTCGATGGTCAGCCAAACGGCGTGGGCTCCCCGTGGCAACTCCGGAGTGCCCCATCAGGTTCCTCGCCAGCTCCATTCCTGGAACTCAAGTCACGACGCGTGAGTCACCATGGCTATTGC
>JANPHT010000056.1:0-16804 GCA_031424595.1 Planctomycetota bacterium | reverse complement strand
GTCAAGACCGGCATCCGCTCGTTCACTAAAAACAATATAAGATTCCCAAATACCCCTCTACGAGCAGATTGACGAAAACCCCTGTCCTGCGTCTTCAATGAATTCATGCCCTGCTCTCCGAAATGGAACCTTTGCCTGAGTTCTTTCGGGAGATTTTTGAGCCTGCCGCATTGAATTGTCCGGCACAATTGTCACAGCCGATATTCCAGGAACCACCCCAATTCACTCGCCTTTGCGCCGTTGCAGGTAAGCATGAAACGCTGGTTCCTGATCCTCGTCACTCTCGCAACGATCGCAGCGGCAGAAACAGCCAAAGCACAGGACGCTCGGGATCCGTGGATGACGCGCATCTCCGCACGCCATGTGGCCGGTGAAGGAGTGGGACACACGAGCAGCTACAGTTCTCTTGACTGGTTTCTTCCACTATTACCCGCCGAATCAGATTCCACCATGTGGTTCGGAGACTTTCGCGCATTGATTTTCAACGACGCAGAATTCGGAAGCAATGTGGGAACCGGTTATCGCTGGTTCGTAGAAGATCAGAATCGTATCTACGGCATCAATGGTTACTGGGATACGCGCAACGACAATTCGCTGCTGTTCAATCAGGCAGGAATTGGCGTGGAATCTCTCGGTCAGATCTTTGACTTCCGAGCCAACGGTTATACGCCAGCGGTCAACGATACATATCAGCATCGGCTGGGGAACGCCTACTTTCAGGACAACGGCCTCTTTGTTCCCTCGACCGCCGCACTTTCAGGGATGGATGCGGAAGCAGGTGTCAATTTCCCGACGTTCTATCAGATCTCGACCAGTTTGTTTGGCGGTGGCTACTACTACGATCCGAACCATACGATTGCCGCCGCCGGGTGGCGAGTTCGTGCAGAAGCGATGTTTCGAGACTGTGTCGTCGTTGGCGTCTCGGTTCAGGATGATGACCTGTTCGGCCAGACTGTCAACGGAATGATCGAACTGCGCCACACAGCGATCCACCATGCCGCACTCGCACGACGATCCATGCGACACAAGTTTCGTGACGCTGACGGATCGAGTGAGGGTCAAACAGTGCGACACCGTCTCGCAGATCCTGTCTATCGTCGACAAAACATTGTTTTGAACGAAGAGAGTCCTCGTCTGACAACCCCCAGCGGGGCTCCACTTAACTTCGTGCATGTTGTCCCAGGCGGAGCGGGCACCGGCACGTTTGAAAATCCCTATGGAACGATTTCCACCGCGATGCTCGATCCGCTGGCCTCAACGGGAGTGGTCTATACGCCATCCGGAGGTACGTTTACAGAAAGCGTGACAATGACAGCGGGATCGACTCTGTTTTCCAACGGCCCGACTCAGTTCGTCAACAGCAATTTAGGTTCTGTCCCATTGCCGTTATCGGGTGTCAACAGTTCCCTGACGGCGCTGCCCGCAAAGATTGTGGGCGACGTGACGCTGGCAAACAACACCGTACTCAACGGGTTTGATGTGCAGGGTGGAATCTTCGGTACGAACGTTCTGGGAGTTTCTCTGATCAACAATCGGGTTGCTTCGTCGCCGACGGATGCGATCAGCCTGAATTCGGCCATTGGTGTCAGCATGAATAATTTGTTGATCGAGAATCCGGTGCAGCGTGGGATCCTGCTGAATGATTCGGCAGCAAGCCTGTCGTCGGTGACAATTCAGAATTCTGGAAACACGGCACTTGAGCTCAATACGTCCATTGGCGTCAGCATGAATAATCTGTTGATCACAAATCCGGCAGGACGCGGCATCCTGCTGAACGATTCGGCAGCAAACCTGTCGTCGGTGACAATTCAGAATTCTGGCAACACGGCACTGGAGATTAATACGACTGACATCGGCGGGATTGTCGCGGCATCGGGCCTCAACATTACAAACACAGTAGGAAGCATCAGGGGTATTGATGCGAACGTGACCGGGGCTGGTAGTCTGCTGCTTGGTATTTCCGCTATCCCGGGTGCCGCAATAGCCCCGAACTCCATCAGCGTCCAGCAGGATGCCGTCAATATCTCGACGAGCGCCGGGTCAACCGGCAGCGCGGTCGTTCTGCTCAACGCGCTGGCTGCTTCTTCGACTTCCGGTGCCGGAATCGTGGTTGACGGCAGTGCCGGAGCCGGCACGATGTGGGTGAGCGGATTCGCCGGCAACTCGGTCACGAAGGCAGCAACCGGGGGCGCATTGTTCAACACTGTGACATTCGACTCCAACCCGATCACGCCTGCCATTGATCAGGTTTCCGCAGTCCTGCTCGGTATTGGCGCAGTGCCTGTTGATGTAAAAGGTCCTGGCGTTTCCATTCAGAATTCCACGGGTGACCTGAATCTCGGTGTGGCGAGGATCTTCAACAATAATGGTCCCGGTCTGACTGTGGCGACCTCTCCGAACCTGACTGTCAGCAGCACAACGCTGAGCTCGATGGAATCTCAGACTGGACCAGTACTCGACCTGAGCAACACGAAGTCAGCATTGAACTTTTTATCGCTGAAGTCGGAAAACAGCCCTGGCGTGGAGCACGGAATTCACCTGAATAACGTGACGGGGACGATCACAAGTACCACGACGAATATCGTGAAATCAAATGCCCCGGCCGCGATCCTGATTGAGAATATTCCCGTCGCGCCAAACTCGCTGGTGCCAAAGTTCGGCGCGCTCACAATCGAAAGCCTGTTCAACAACACAGAGGCCACCAATATCAGCCTGCCTGGCGTGAACACTGGCATCGCTCAGCCCATTTACACGGGACCGCTGACCATCGTGGGGCCATGATGGCTATTGCCCCGTCGCGCTACCAAACTGTCGCCGCAGCGACTCACACCACACGGGAGTCACAAACGGCGAACCACGATTGACGCTGCGGCGGATGGCGGAGACCTCTGCTTCGGATTGTGGAGAATTCATGTGCTCCAGCCAGCCGGGACTCCGCCGCAACGACCATGTCGAGAGCAGCGCCCTTTCCTCCGCCGTGCCTGAATGCCAGCGATCCAGAGGTAAGTTTTCGCCATTTGCGGTACCGGAGGGCTCGCGCCCTTCCGCTCCTATTGTAAGCGGCAGGGCGCAAGCCCTCCGGTGTCTTCCTGTTCCCAACTATTGATCAACCTTCGATCCACCAGCATCCTGAGCGTCCAGGGTATATCGAATCGCAGCCTCGAGCGAATCGTCATCAAACAGGTACGGATCGCTGCTTTTCGTCGAGATACACGGGTGCTTCGGTCATCTGCTCACGACACCAGTCGGCCAGAAGTGGCTGCGGAACGCTTTCGCCCTTGTGCCATTTGCTCCAGCCTCGATCGTCACCCGGAACCCAGGTGCCGTAACAAGTCTGTTCGGCGTCATTGGCGATTTCCGTGCTGAGCTCGCGGATCGCCGGCTCGGAAAGCTTGGCTCGAGCTTGACAATAGTCGCCGGTATCTTCCGTGGGAGCATCCTGCCGGAGAAAGGCCCACAACACAACGGCGGTGTTGTAAATGCGATTCTCGCCGAACCAGCCGCCGTGCTTGCGGAAGATTCGAGCGATCTTCTCCGCAGTCAGCACCGATGCAAACGGCACTCGCGGATGAAGCAGGAATCCATCGACGATCTTCTGAAATCCGGCGTTCCGGAAATCGTGGGAATAAGATACAAATCTTCAATCAAGACCAGCCTCCGGTCGCACGAGTCTACAATTTCGACTCGCGCGATCATAGAACACATTGCGCGCTTTCACGGAAACGACAGTGCCATTCGTTCAAGCAATCATTTCACCAGTCTCCAAATCCCATTTCCTGCTCCTGTCGTAGTCGTACGTGACCTTGATTGTTTTATAGCTGGGCCTTGCCAACCGGATCTGCCTTCTGGTAAAGCCTTCCCCAAAAATGCTGTCCTGAAGCCGTTGGTAGGCAGAGGTTGAGTTGCTTACAAAATTCTCGCTTGTTCTCACGCCAACCAGCGTACAGCCGTCAATGTCAACAGGTTCATTACCAATATGAATCTGGATCGCAGTGCGACCAGGAACATTGAGAAGTTCCGTTACCCATTCCCGTTTCGCCTTCTCGCTCGTGTAGCGGAGATAAGCATCATACGTGCCACTTGGGATGCAGCTCACGTTGTTGTTATTTTTCTTCCAGGGAAGCTCCAGCGTGTAGCAGATAAATGTGCCATTGACGTAGAGCTCACCGATGATGGACTTGGAATGCTGATGCGTACGTTTTACGCGAATATTCAGATTGCCCACATTCATGGCTGTCGAAATCAGAACTCCAAGCGTGTTGTCCGACTTGGGAATCTTGTCTACGACTCCATCTGGCGACTTCGCCTTCAAGTGAAATTCCTGAAAGCTGGTAATGGCCGCTTGTGTCGATTCATCCATTCGGCCATCTACCATTCCCGGAGCGAATCGTTTATCACTGAGGAGGCTGGAACTCCTTTTGAGCAAGGCTTGCACCAGTTTCACATCTTCGGAAATGTTCTTCACTCGCGTCACTGTTTCAGGGCCCACGGCCGCATTGAGCTGAAGTGTCATAACTGGCTCCATTATGAATGATCGAACTGCCGGGAAAAGACTTTGCCTAACGACCACCGGTAACGGCACCTACACTCTGGCCGATGACGATTCAGTCAGAATTTTCCTCACACAACATCGCAACCTAAACTTCCCCCAGAAGTGTAACAAAGTGCGACCGGCCGAAAGAAGTTTGCCGTGTTTTGAAATCTGCAATTTTGAGAACAGCCGTGTTTTGAAATCTGAAACGCGATGTAGTGGATCGTAAACAGGTTTCAGCGACGGTCTTAAGAAGAGTCAACAGAAGATTAAAAAAAAAATTCGAATTCGATCCTTTTTGGGCATCATAAACGGTGTCAGGAACCGTTTTTCCATCTTCATCTTTCGTTTTCCATCTTTTTCCATCACCCATGGAAAGTGCATTTCAAATGCGTGTGCTCGGCAACTACCGTTCGCGGCGTACGCCCTCATTGTTTCGGAGCGAGAGAACAAAGATGATACCGACACCCAATGTGACAGCAACATCGGCAAGGTTGAACACACCGGTACGAATTGGTCCAAATCGCAAAACAATAAAGTCGGTGACAAAACCATCATTTCGGACACGGTCGATAAGGTTTCCGATTCCGCCGGAGAGTATCAAAGCAATTGCCAGAAACATGGCAATGCTGATGTGGGCCTTGCGGGACAGAAACACCGATAAGCCAATCACACAAACAATCGGATTCCTGAGATCGTTCCTGTATTCAAATGTGACTCCATTCTGTTGGCGAACGAATTGCCATCTCTGCGGCAGGCGATTAGCCGGAGCTTAGATCGTGAGTTAAACGTTTACGCTTCGTCGGGTGCGAGTGAGGGGTGCTTACTGCGGAATCGGTGCGACTCGTGAAGCGACACGCGTCGCATGATACACCCTGGGTGAGGATGTGTCACGAGGACTGGGACAATCGATGGGATTTCGGGTCGAGATGATCGCAGCCGGACGACGCGTTCGCGAATAGCGGGAATTCCACAATAAACGCAGGTCGCGAGTTACCCGCTTGTTCGCGCGTCAACGGTCAGTTCAGGGTTGGGAAAGGAGATCGAACAGGCATGGTGGAACTTTCTCGGAATCCAGGAGGAACAGACAGTTCGCTGAAGGGGCGAAGTCGCAAAGCCACGAGCTGCGATATATCATGCGAGAGACGAAGTGTTTGAATTCGCCCTG
Source organism: Planctomycetota bacterium (assembly GCA_031424595.1). Classification (GTDB taxonomy): domain Bacteria; phylum Planctomycetota; class Planctomycetia; order Planctomycetales; family Planctomycetaceae; genus SXXK01. Next base: position 11,105 of record JANPHT010000056.1, on the reverse strand, counting down.
TGTTGCCAACAAGTTCATCCATGTCTTCCCTCGACGAAATCCTGAATCTGTGTGAAACCCGAATCGGGTATCCGTTCAAAGACCGGACACTTCTGCGCCGATGCCTGACGCACAGTTCGTCCGCAGAAACGCGGCTCGATTCCAACGAACGGCTGGAATTCCTCGGCGAAGCCGTGCTGGGACTGATTATCTGCGAGTATTTGTTTCAACTGTTTCCAGACCAGCGTGAAGGCCAGTTGACGCAGATGAAGTCTTATCTGGTCAGTCGACAAACCTGTGCCCGAGTGGCTCGATTGCTGGATCTTCAGCCATTGATCCTTGTCGGGCGCGGATTGCAGAGCATGCCGGAATCAATACTGTCCGCAGTGATTGAATCCTTAATTGCCGGCGTCTATTTCGATGGCGGTATTGAAGCAGCACGCCAGTTCATTCTTTACGGCTTTCGTGATGAGCTGTCTCTTTGTCGTCCGGTTGACCTGGAAAACTACAAGAGCCAGCTTCAGGAATACACTCAACGGGAACTCGGCAAGACACCCGAATATGTGGTTGTTGAGGAAACAGGTCCTGATCATGCTCGAGAGTTTGGAGTGGCCGCCAGAGTCGGTGGTGCGTATTTTGATGTCGGACGCGGCAAGAGTAAAAAGGAAGCGGAACAGCAGGCCGCTCGCAATGCCGTTTTGTCATTGCAGCGAGCTGACGCCCAAACAGACTTCGACGGCCCGGCGACATTGGGTGATCCCGACGCTGAAACGCCTGGGGCGGAAATATTTCGGGTTCAATGCACCGTGGAAACTTTCGCCAGATTGTCGGCCGTTAGTCCCGTCAGCGAGTGTTTTGGTGAAGGCATTTCCGGAGTGATGATGACCGAAAGTCTGTATGAGATGCATACGCTTTCGGACAATCATGATTTTGATTTTTCTACCGCTGGTTCTGCGAAAGACACGATCGTGAAAAGCGTTGATGCTGAAGTTCTGTTTCGTCCCGAAACGTCTGCCTTGCGGTTTCTTCCTGAAGGTCCCTATTCTCTGGGCGGCGGGAAAATGAGTTGGGTCGGTATTCAGCACGGATCGGAATCCCTGGTCGGATCCGTGAACGTGCTGAATCTCTCAAGCGGCCATAATGCTTCGTTTACTTTGCCAGGCCGACCGGGCTTTGCATTTCCTACCGACCAGCCCGGGGTCTTCGTGGCTGGCGTAGAACGTTCGGTGGGGCTGTTTAATACGGCCACTGGTCAGTGGACTCCCTTCATCGAAAATGTTGAATCGGCGGTCAGTAATACGATCATCAACGATGCCGTTGTGTTTGAGGGTCATCTGATTTTTGGATGCAAGGAACTGGAATTCAAAACGAAAAAGGCAGGTTTGTATTTATGGAGACGAAGTGATGGGTCCACGATTCAGCTTCGCGACGATCAGATCTGTTCGAATGGAAAAGCAGTCGTCAGAAACTCAGATGGCACCCTCACGCTGTTCGACATTGATTCGTGTACAAAACAGATTACTCGATGCGAACTGAATCTCGAGCAGGGCACAGTTGGGCCGTTGTCTGTGGTGGTGGATCTGACGACGGAAGAGATCTTTCCGGACGGGATGTTGTTGACTCCTGATCACAAGAGTCTGATCGTCGCGCTGTATGATCCAGGAGATCCCACGTCCGGGGCGGCTCGTCAGTATGCGGTCGCGACCGGTGAACTGGAGAGGGTGTGGAATTGCCCGGGGTCGCCCCGCGTGACCTGTCCTCAACTGGTTGAGCATCAGGGAAAGGTGCGTTTAGTCCTGACATCCGCGGTAGAAAATATGCTGCCCGAGCAATTCGCCAGGCATCCGAATGCGGGTTGTCTTTTTATTGCCGACACGTCTTTTGATTCGATTGGCGATCAGCCAGTATTTCCCTGGCCCGGTGGGTGATAAACATGTTCGGGTGGGTGATAAATCAGCTGGTGAAGTGCAAGTAGGCAGGGAAGCAGCGTCGTCTACATGGAAAGTTTCATAGAAATGTGGTTGTCAGCATCCATTGATCGAGGATGTATTTATCCGGCAGGGAGTAAGTCAGATGCGTCTTGATGGCCTTGAGCAAAGTTCAAATGTGGAAGATCGTCGCGGTCGACGAGGTCCGGCTCTCGCTGCAGGCGGAGGAGGGCTGCTGCTTGTTGTGCTGATGATCATCATGAACGTGATGGGCGTTGACCGCGGCAAGCAACAGGCCGTTCTGGGAGTCGCAAAAGCACTTCAGCAGCAGAACTCCGCCGAGGCTCCGGCGGAGAGCGGGGAAGGCATCCAGGATGCAAACCGCGAATTCATCGCCAGGATTCTGACCAGCACAGAGAAAGTCTGGACAACGCTGTTCAGGGAACAGGTGCAGGGAGGCGGATATACGGCGCCAAAGCTCGTGATTTTTGATGGCACTGTGGCAACACGATGTGGCACCGGAAGTGCAGAAATGGGACCGTTTTACTGCCCGGGTGATTCGCAGGTGTATATCGATCCTGCATTCTTCGACGAATTGGCTTCCCGCCACAAAGCGGCAGGAGATTTTGCTCAGGCTTATGTAATCGCTCATGAGGTGGCTCACCACGTTCAGAATCTGACTGGTTACTCCGATCGAGTCGATGAAGTGCGGGCCCGGGGTGACGAGCTGATGACAAATCAGATGTCGGTTCGACTGGAACTTCAGGCCGATTATCTGGCCGGAGTTTGGGCGCACCATGCCAATAAGGAATACAACATTCTGGAAAAAGGGGACATCGAAGAAGGCATCAATGCGGCCAATCGAATTGGCGATGACACACTGCAACGGGAGGCTCAGGGGTATGTGGTTCCTGAGCGGTACACACACGGCACGTCTGCCCAGCGCGCCAAGTGGTTTCAAAAAGGACTTACATCCGGAAGCTTTGAAGATTGTGAACAAATCTTTAGCGTCGGCTATGAACGCCTTTAATCGCAGGAAACATTCCGGAGGAATACTGCTTCGATCAGCCGGCTATGCCCCTTGCCGTGACGAAGCGACTCAGGCACGCTGACGGACCGTTCCGTGCGTGCGAAGATGTGTTTCCAGCGGGGCTGGATCAATAGTGCGGCGGTCGTTCTGAGGCTGCCTCTGAGCGGTCGTGGGGTGCTGAGATCAATTGCAACTCGCCCTCGACGCGGCCAAAGCGAGTTTCGAATTCCTGCATGCGTCGGAAATGATTCATCAGTGATGAATTCAGACTGTCGATATCATGCTGCAGATGGGCGAGAGCAGATTCGATCTTTTCGAGTCGGACTTCGATGCTCATCGTCGATGAAGATTGGGTCATTTGATTCTCTGCAGCCGTTTTAACACGTGTGAAGTGGAGTTGAATGCACGGAACTGTACCAGACGATTCGATTCTCGCCGTGCTGACGAACTACGATTGAGTCGCGGCGTAAATGCCCCCAGCCGCAGCGAGTCCAAGGATAACGGCGAACAGAATTTTCCAGACGCTGTAGGGACGTTCGCCCTGAACTTCTCCTGTCGCTGCGTTAATAAATACCTGGTAAGTTTTATTCTGGAATTTGTAAGCCATCAGCCAGACGGGCAACAGCAGATGTTTGTAGGTAATGGCTTCGTAGCGGCTTTTGACATTGTTCACAATCTGCGTGTCGCCGCCGATTCTCTGATGCACCTCGGAAAGAATTGCGGCATCAACTCTCTCACGCCCTTCTTTAAAGCAGTCGTCCAATTCAATGTCGTAAGTGCGTGCCATCAGTCCGGCGAGCATCGCCTGGTTGAAGGGGACGACTTTCAACAAAGGCCACGGCTCCAGCGCCAGCATGTAATCCCGTCGAAGACCCGTGTTGGCAAGAACCAGAACATCATCAAAGAATCGCTGAAAACTTCCACTGGCGGGGTACCAGCGAGTCCGTTGCTCAGTGCGTCGATCTTTTCCACTTCCGACCGTGACGTAATAGTGTTCGCCACGCTGCCCGGAGTAAGCCGTGAAGGTCATCGAGTCAAATGTGTAAAAGGAAAGATAGACACCATTGAATCGCCCTTCCGCACCTTCTTTAGCAAATCGATTCGGCGCAAACCATCGCGAGCTGACCCATTGCAGCAGGTTTCGGCGAGCATGATCCTTGTCGATCTGAAACGGAAGTATGCCATCGACAGGAATTCGATGTTCCTGACACTTATGCGCATTTTCCAGCTGCACCGGAGCTGCACAGTACGGACACAGGGTGCTGGTCAGCGTTCCATAGAATTCAACATTGCCACCACAGGATTCACATCGCAACTCGCGGTGAGTCTGTTCCGCTGCGGCCACTTCCGGATCATCGTCCACTTTGCGTTCGCGAGCCTGTTCACGCCACTCCCGGATTCGCTCCAGCGTCGCATGGAAATCCTGCTCGGTCAGAACGTCGTCCGCCTTCTTTTCGATCTCCTTGATATGGCCACAAAATGGGCACTTCAGCGACTGTTCGCCGATGTTAAACTCGAGGTCGGCTCCGCAGGATTCACAGGGGAATACACGGCCCTCCCCGGAATCAAACGTGCGACCCACTTCACCGGTTCTCACATCCCTGCGATGGATATCAAGCGGACCGTTGGGGTCGATTTCAGTCGGCAGGTTCTGGGTATCGTCCTGCGAGTCAGATTCAAAGGCCATAAATCATTGACCTGAAGAAATGCCAGGAAAGCGTCACGACAACTGAAGGTTTCAGAGTTCACAAGAACTCGGCGAGCGCACTGCGATGCGGCTCGCCGAGAAGTGCTCCGAAGCTATTGTCCGGGCATTGGGGGTGGTGCTGGCGGGCCAAAGGCACCTGCGAGTTGTGGGATCTGGCCAGCGGCAACCCAATTCGGCATTCCGGCAGTCCACACCAGCGTTGTCGCGTTGATCTGACCGGCGGCAATACCAGCCGTGATGTGATCCGGGCCGTAGGGTCCCTGCGTCTGGCCATTAACAGCCACATGCCACATCGCCGGAGGAGCCGGAGGTGCCATACCGCCACCTGGTGCACCAGGAAAGCTTCCGGGCTGCATCATGCGTCCAGCCATTGCGACGCCGATTCCAAGGCCAAGTCCCGCGCCAGCTCCACCACCAGCGGCGTTGTCTGCGGTCAGGGCCTGGCCCATCTGGTATTGCTGAAATTTTCCGAGGTCTCCGATGACACCGATACTGGTGCGCGTATCAAGCGCTTTCTCAACGGCTTCCGGAAGTGAAATGTTGACGATCACAAGCTGAGGAATCTCCAGGCCGTATTCGTTATCAATCTTTTCCTGAACGAGCTTCCGAAGAGTCTCACCAAACTCGCTGTATTTTGTCGCCAGATCGAGGGCGGCCACATTCGAATTTGCCAGGAGCTCCGCAATGGTGCTGGAGATGATCGAACGGAGCAGCTCGGTAATCGCGTCGGAACCGAATTCTTTGTCGGTTCCCACCAGCTCGGTCAGAAGGGCTTTGGGATCAACCGCTTTGACCGCATACGTTCCGAACGCACGGATTCGGATCGGGCCAAACTCGGGATCACGCATCATCACAGGATTTGGCGTGCCCCATTTCAGATCCGTCAGCTGTTTTGTGCTGACGAAGTACACTTCGGAACGAAACGGGCTGTTGAATCCATACTTCCAGCCGGCGATCGTACTGAGAACGGGGAGGTTGTCGGTCTTCAGTTCGTAGTTGCCAGGTTCAAAGATATCGGCGATCTGGCCGCGATGCACAAAGATGGCCTTTTGACCGGGCCGAACAATCAGCTGCGCGCCATTCTTAATCTCATTCTGGTAGCGTGGAAATCGCCAGACCAACGTGTGGCGAGAATCATCGACCCATTCGATGATGTCAATCAATTCATTCCGCAGCTTGTCAAACAACCCCATGATCATGCTCCCCAAAAGCAATAGAAGAGAAAGGAATCCATCGAGCGCCAGTGCCCACCGCATTCAACCGTTCAACCGTTCACCGCATTCAACCGTAATGTTTTCCGCGGCGAAGTCTATACAACAACCGGTGTGCTCCACTACCGTGGTTCTGCCCTGGCTGTTTTTTCCGTCTCCAGTGTTCCTGCCAGGCATCCGCACGCTGGAAATCGAGGATAGAAACGAGACTTTTGGCTTCCTGGATCACCGAATCTTGTATTCAACGCGATTCTGAAGCGAACTGCATCTGCGATGAGGCTAGAATGCGTTTGGATTCCGTCAAAACATTTTCCCGAACGGCCTCATGAGCACTACTGAACTTAAGCTGACCAGCGGACCGGTTTCTGCAGCACTTCCTCAATCCGGCATTCTGCCGCTAGTCTCTGAAAGCCAATCGGTCGTTTCGATTTCAGAACACTGCCGACTGGCGTTTTTGAATCCGCTGGGATTTCCAGAACTTGTTCGGTGCGTCGTGCCGGGCGATCGCGTTGTCCTGACAGTCGATCCGGAGACGCCGTTTGCCGGGGAAATCATCGCGTCGGTCTGGGAACAATTGCAGGCCGTTCCGGATGGCGGTGTTAATCTGACATTGCTGTTTCCAGAAGATCACTCGGGTTCCGGATGGCAATGGCTGCGGGATCAGTTGCCGATACACGTCCAGCAGCAGATCACCGTTCATGTCCATGCCCCGGCTGATTCCACACAGATCAGCTATATCGCCAGTTCGTCGGGGGGCGAGCGAGTCTATCTGAATCGCCTTTTGTCTGATGCCGATCTGATCATCACGGTCGGCGTGATTGCATTTGACAGTCTACTGGGATTTCGCGGCACTTCGAGCATCCTCTATCCCGCTTTTTCCGACGCGGCTACGGTCCGGGCGGCTCAGTCTCAGGGGCATCCCGAACTCACACCCGCCCAACAAAGGCCGTTTCGGGACTTGGTCGATGAGGTCGGATGGCTCCTTGGAACCCAATTCACTGTGCAAGTGATTCCAGGATCGACACAGTTTCCCTGTGAGATTCTGACAGGGCTGCCGGAAGACGTGATGGCCCGTGGAAAAGAACTGGTCGAGAAGAACTGGCGCATCAAGCTGGACGACCAGTTGGATGGTGTCGTAATTTCTATTCCAGGCGGAGCAGCATTTGGTTGGCGGCAACTGGGATTGGCTCTTGAACAGGCCTCCGGAATCGTGCAGCAAGGCGGACGTATCGCAGTCATCGCAGATTTGACAGTTCCAGAGGGTCCCGCTGCGACAATGCTTCGCCGCTGCCAGGAACCGGAAGAACTGCTCAAGCCGCTTCGCAGAGAACCAACCTACGACGCCGTCGAGATGACTCAGTTGATTCAAGCGCAGCGGAGGGCGAGGATTTATCTCTTGAGCCATCTTCCGGCAGAAGTCGTCGAAGAACTCGGGATGATCCCGTTGGCCAATCCGGCCGAACTGCAGCGTTTGGTGGCGTCCATCGAAAACTGTCGAGTGATCCCGTTTGCCAATTATGCCTGGTGTGAAGTGGTCTGAATCAACGGCGAAGCAAAGTCGCAATTTGAAAATGGAGCGGTGTTGTGTCCGAAATTCTTCGTGAAAAACTTTCGCCGATTCTGGGCAGAATTCCCAGCGGCGTGTTTATTCTTGTGGCCAGCGACGGGGCGGGACGCCGCACGGGACTGCTCGCCAGTTGGATTCAACAGGCATCGTTTGAACCCGCTCAGGTTACAATCGCTGTCAACAAGTCTCGATACCTGGTTGATTGGCTGAAAAACGGATCGGCGATCACGATTAATCAGGTTTCCAAAGGCGAAAACAGTCTGTTCAGGCACTTCGGAAAAGGATTTGAACCTGATGCCGAAGCGTTCCAAAATCTTGATTATTCAGAGGGAACAAACGGGCTTCCCCAATTGAAGGTTGCCATGTCGTCCATGGAAGCTGTCATCAGTGGTCAAATGGAAGCCGGAGATCATGTGATCTTTCTGGCGACGCTGACGAACGCCATGAGCCACCAGAACGCGACAGAATTTGATCCCTATGTGCATATTCGCAAGAACGGGTTTGGCTACTGAACAATGGCCGGAACCGAGTTCAATTTCGCCCAAACTCACGGTCCATCAGCCGCACAAGACCAGCCAACGACTGGACATGCATCTTCTTCATCGCTTTACCGCGATGTTTTTCAACCGTCTTGATGCTTATACCCAGTTGAATTCCAATTGCCTTGTTGGTGGCACCGTCGTAGACCAATTGAATGACTTCGCGTTCCCGATCTGACAGCCGTTTCAGATACGTCTGGTTATCTGGCAGAATCGGAGGAAGTGCCTGGTCGCAACCTTCGGCGTTTTCGAGCTGACGAAAGCCTTCTTCGACGGCATCGATGAGATCACGGCGGTCAAACGGCTTATCCAAAACGGTGATAGCACCCGACTTCATGGCTGCTACGGCAAGGCTGGTCCTGGGAAATGCCGTCACCAAAATGACTTTAAAGTGATTTGGGCGAACTGACAGCAGGCGTTGGACTTCAAGCCCCTCCATCTGATGCATTACCTGATCCGTCACGACGACCCCGGGCGGCAGATTGATCGACTCCTCAACGAACTTGGCCGAAAACTGGTAGGCCCGCACATCAAACCCAGCTTGAGCCAGCATCATCTGGATAATGTCCAGCACCGCTTTATCATCATCGACGACATAAACACGCCGCGAGTTTTTCGGGCGAGTGGGATCGTCGCCGGACGATGCCGCCGTAGGGTTGTCAATGTTCAGATGATTCATCAATATCGCCTGATGTGGAAAATAAACTCCAACGCTTGAGTCTGCCGGCCATCAGTTATCCGGCTTCAAGTAAGGATCTCTATGCCTCCATGTCACAGGATTGCAGGCAATAAAACAAGCGAAACCGATAGTTTCAAGGTCAAAAATACGGGAAACCCCGCACATTTGTCGGTGTAACTCGTCGTTCTGTCGTTCTCGACTTTCACGTTAGATCTGACTTGAAGTACATTACCGGAACTCAGCGTCAATTTCTTCCAGGTTTCCTGCGCCACGGATGGCGGGTGATGATCAATTCCAATTCCCGCCACCTTGCACCCGATAGCCAGAAGAAGCACGCTTCAGAATGGTTACTCCTGGGAGTCTGCGGGGCTGGAATGCGTTCTTTTGCGGAAATGCTTCGTGATGCAGGTGAAGACATCACGGGAACTGATATCGATAACGAATCTTTGGCTCGTCTTGCCACTGCTGGTCTCGGATCCATCAGGACTGTTCCGTGGTCGAATTCTTTTGACGAGAAGTCAGGATTGCCGCGGACTGTGGTGCATTCCTTAGCGGTCCCGTCCAGCCTTCCCTTTTTGTCAGAAGCTCGAACCGCCGGCGTTAAGGTCGTTTCCCTTCCCGAGGCGCTTGGCGCGCGACTGAAGGATGCTCGTCAAATCTGTGTTGCAGGAACACATGGAAAGACCACCACATCCGGGATGATCTGGTGGGTGCTCAGCCAGTCCGGCCGGAATCCCGCGGGCTTTATCGGTGGCGAATTCAACGGACTGTTTCAATCCGGGTCATTTGGTCATGGAAAAGTCGCCGTCATTGAGAGCTGTGAGTATCGCGAAGCATTCCTGCACTTGACCCCGTACACGATTGTTCTGACTGGCATCGAACCCGACCACTTTGATTGTTTTCCTGATCGCCAATTTGCAGATAACGCTTTTCGAGCCTTCATTGATCGGCTGCCTCCAAACGGCAATCTGATCGTCAATGCCGCGAATGGCCGCTCGGTTGAGCTTGCTCAGCAGGCACGCTGCCGAGTCTCCACATTCGGCCGAAGCACGTTGGCCGACTGGATTGCAAGGCCGATGGAATCGCGATGTCCGTTGAGAACTTCGCCTGAAACGCCTGACTTTGGCGAAGTCTTCGATGTTCTGCATCGTGGGCGAAAGGTGACCACGGTGCATTTGGGAGTCGCTGGGAAGCACAATATCGAAAATGCATTGGCCGCCTTCGCAGCGGCTTATCATGAGGGTCTTGAACCCGAAGAGATCGCCTTGCATTTGTCAACATTTCGAGGCATGCGACGACGTTTTGAGCATCGAGGGGTCTGGAACGGCATCGACCTTGTGGATGATTATGCTCATCATCCGTCAGCAATTCAGGCTACTTTGGACACGGCGAAATCCGTTTTTCCGAATCGGCGCCTGATTGCAGTTTTTGAACCCCACCAGGTTTCTCGCACGGAAAACCTGTTTTCTGAATTCGTGCAGGCTCTCAGTGGTTTCCACGAATCCTTGATTTTGCCGGTACTTCCGGCCAGAGAATTGGCCGGTTCAGCACAATGCTGCCGACTCTCGGGCAAGCTAGTTCGCCAGATCTCTGAAGCGGGAGGCCGCGCATTCCTGATGGCGAATCTTGACCAGGTGCCGGGAAAATTAGACCATGCGGCTCGACCCGGTGATGTGGTTATCACAATGGGCGCAGGCAGGACACATCAGATCCATGACGAAATCCATCGAAGACTTTACCGAGATTCTGCAGCTTGAAGAGCCCTTGTCGCGCCATACGTGGTTGCGTCTGGGCGGACCTGCGCAATATTTTTTGACGCCGCGGACCGAAGCTGAACTGCTTTCCGTGGTTCAAACATGCAGGGAACGTAAAATCTCCATTCATGTTCTTGGGGCTGGTTCCAATCTGCTCGTTCGCGAAGAAGGTGTCCGCGGAGCCGTGATTCGCGTGATTGAGCCGTTGCTGAGTGAGGTTCGCGTTGAGGGCACTCAGTTAATTGCCGGCGGCGGTACATCGCTGTCGCATATGATCACAGAAGCTGTACGCTCGGGACTGGGAGGCGTTGAACATCTGGTCGGTATTCCCGGAACTATCGCGGGTGCGATTGTCGGCAACAGCGGCGGCCGGGCAGGCGATATTGGTCAGTTGGCGGCCAGCGTCAAGGTTCTGACTCAGGACGGAGAGATTGCTGTCCGCATGGGCGACGAACTGTCGTTCTCCTACCGTCGAAGCAGCTTCCATGATTTGTTGGTGCTGTCGGTGACTTTGAATCTGACCAAAGATGATTCTGAGGAACTCAACAGACGTATCCGCAAGAACTGGATCATGAAGAGATCGACTCAGCCACTGGCCGATCAATCTGCAGGTTGCATCTTTCGAAATCCTCGCGGTCTGAGTGCCGGGGCTTTGATCGAACAATGCGGACTCAAGGGCATGTCGGTCGGAAAGGCCAGGGTCAGTGATC
>JANPHT010000055.1:0-2164 GCA_031424595.1 Planctomycetota bacterium | reverse complement strand
GTCAGGGAAGCGTGAAGTTCCCTGACCCGGGATGCTGATGCTTTCTGCACAACCACTGACGGAGCCGTTTCGTCGCGTGGTGATCCACCGAGCGATAGGCCTTGCTCACAGGACCCAGACGGAAGTAGTTGGCCCAGCCGCGAAGGCGGCGATTCAGACCATCCACAAGTTCCGCAGGGTCCACAAACGTCGGGAGCCGCCGAGTCAGGTCGCTGATCGACTCGCAGAGTTGTTGCACCTTCTTCCGCGAGGGAGTCGTCCCAAGATAGGCACGACCCGTGATCGGCTTGTAACAGCGGCCAAACGTATAGCCCAGAAAATCGAACGACTCATCCGGAACATGACACAGTTTCGTCTTCTTCTCGTTCACCGTCAGCTTGATCCGGCTCATCAGCGATCGCATCACGGACATCGCCTCATCGGCGGTGCTACGGCAGCAGATCACAAAGTCGTCGGCATAGTTAACGATGCGAGCCTGAAGACGTTCTTCGTGTCCCAGCGTTCTCCAGCCCAGCACAAACCGTCGCATGTACACATTCGACAGTAACGGTGAGATGGGAGAACCTTGCGGAGAGCCGCGACCTTCGTCACGGTTGCGAGTCGTGCGATGGATCTGACCGCGTCGATCGGTTTCTTCAACAGGGGCATCCAGCCACAGTTTCACAAGATGCAGAACAGCCTTGTCGCTGATGCGACGAGCCAGACACTGCATCAATTCGGCATGTGGAATGCTGTCAAAGTAGCCGCTCAAATCGCCGTCCACCACGTCTGTGTAACCCTGGTTCAGCAGACCGTGAACCGCCTGCACCGCATCGAGTGCGCTGCGTTCGGCTCGGTAGCCATACTGTTCCGGCTGCAAATCGGCCTCAAAAATCGGTTCCAACACGATCAGCAACGCCGTCTGAACGACGCGGTCACGGATCGTCGGAATTCCCAAAGGTCGCTGCTTGCCATCGGGTTTCGCGATGTACACACGACGCACAGCAGAGGGCTCATACGTCTTCGTTCTGAGTTCTTCCGCCAGTTCATTCAACCACTTCCCTTCGCCGAAGTCTTTGATGTCCGCAAACGTCTGGCCATCGACGCCCGGACTGCCGCCATTCGACAGGCAGCGTCGCCACGCGGCGAATAGGACATCTCTGCGATACACCTTGTCATACAGTGAGTAGAAGCGGAACGTTGAATCTCCCTTCGCTTTCGCATGCAGTGCCGCCTGTAGCTTCTGAGTTGATTCGAGCATCGGTAGACGCATGGTCAATTGCTCTCCCCTCGCCACTTCCTGCACTGTCCCTGAACTAAGGTCCCTTCGCTCCGCCGACATTACTCGGTTTCATCGCTACTACGAACCTCTCCGTCACCTGATCGAGCCGAGCCCTGTCCCTCGCGGGCTGCTCGTTGACGGTCACACGCCGTCACTCGTCAGGCTTCTCGTGTTGCGTTGATTTCCTCTGTCAACATGCCGTCGCCACTACCCCGGTGAGATCATGATGGCTCAGTTGTTCAGTCCTCTCCCGACAAGGTTAAGAGGCACATGCCTTCACGACAGCGGCCTTCCCCATTGCGCAAGCAGGTCGGCTCTCACATTGCCTGTTTCGAGGCTTTCTCAGCGTTCACTCACGTTACGGCCTGCTGACTCGCGGAGTCGCCTGCGCGACCCTTTGCACCAGAGGCTTCGACAGTTTCGTTTCCTCCACCGCCGCTCCAATTACTACCGGCCGGAACAACAAGAAGCCGGGTGGGATTGACCGTGCTGGTCGCCCCACTGAAAATCAACACCTTGACACGACGCACTGCGCAATTCAGGCTAGACATTGTGCCAGCATCTCCCCGGACAACCGTGGCAGCCCAATCCCGGATCTGCTGGATCTTGTTGGATTCCTGAGCAAATACGTTTCCTGCAAACAGGCTCGGAACGACGACAGCGGCAGAAACAAATCGAGTGCGAAGGTTGGACATGATGAATTCCTGTTTTTCTGATGCCGGGAGTGGAATTTGACGTCTGAACGTCCACGAATACATCCACTTCAAGCCCAACTGCCCGTCGCCCTAGCCTGCATTGCGCACCACGCCCCGTGGCTGGGCGGGGAATTTTTTGCTTTTCCGAATCGTCGACCGTCGATCCGTTCAACGACCTCAAGGGTGCGTGCGGCTCCGTTCTTTCTGC
>JANPHT010000054.1:0-18747 GCA_031424595.1 Planctomycetota bacterium | reverse complement strand
CGCAAATTGTAGTGGAAACTTTTGGGCTGAAACCGCAGAAAATGCAGTGTTTCTGAAACGAGTTGGGGAAGTTGGGTTAACTCGCGATTCCATGCACTATTTCGCGTTAGTCGACCGTGAGGAAAGCGCGGACGAGGAACTCTGCTACACTCCTCGAAAGACGATTACTTTCTCAGGCGACCTGAATGACCAGTTACCGTGTGAATGTCGATAAAATTGAAGAGCTTGCCGAGCTTGATGGAGGCTGGCAATCGTCGGACTACATCGCAGTGTTAGAGAGGCTTGAAGTCCATGGTGCCGCGCAGATAGCCGCCGAAGAGTTGCGCGAAATGTGTTTGCTGGGATTGCAGGATATCGAACCACCGGCCGCAGCCGCGTTGTTGCTGAAGTTTAGGCTGGGCAAGCAGCTTTCCGAGGGGCAGATTCGAAACTACAGCATCGAAAGCCAGCACGAGCGCCTTTGGGAGCAGGCCGCCGACCTGCAGTTTCATCACACAATGTTTAATGTGGCCAGCTTGTTAAATGCCGCAAATCCCGTCGAATTTCCGACTCCGGATGCCTTGCGAGTCACGCTGACCATCGAGGGGGCTGATGCAGCGCTGCTGGATATGTTCCACGATAAAATGGATCGGGCAGTGCTGGTGCGGTTGCTTTCTGCGGGAATGGATTCCTCCGCCATCCTGAACCGCTTGTTTGGTGATCAAATTGCCAAAGGCAAGGTCGCCGATGCGGACTCGATCATCTGGCTTGTTCAAATCGATACGTCAAATGGTTCTTCCATTCGATTGCAGATCACAAGTTCCGCCTACTGGCTGAGTGGAATACGTCAAACAGAATCCTTCGAATGGAACTCTGCAATTCCTTCAAAATAGGCACGATGGCCTCAAAAAGTGGAAGAGTCCTTGTCAGAAACGCGACCACTGGTGGTCCTTGGTCCTTGGTCCTTGGTCTTGATCTAACTTGTCTGAGTTCTCAAACGGCAACTACCAAGCCACAGTGATCAATGATGTCAAAATGATGTCAAAGAGTGCGATGTTTGCCAGAACCGAGTTTCGCTTCCAGCTCGTCGCGTTGTTGGTCAGAAATGGCCGAGACGATCTGGTCACCTTCGGAAAGACCGGACTCAATCAGCACTTTTCCCTCCACGGCTTCACCCGCCCTGATCAGGCAGGGAAGAAGTTGATCGCCGTTTTTGATTAGAACTAGGCTTTGACCGAAGCATTTGGCGATGGCAGTCGAGGGGATGCTGATCGCATCCTTTTTGTCCATCAGAGTCAGCGTCCCTTCGGCCTCCATTCTTGGATGCACGATCTTCTGCTGGTCGGCATGGGGCTTCAGCACCGCATTGAGGAAATACTCCTTCACTTCTGGCGCATACCGATCACGCACAACGGGATAGGGCGAAACATGAATCACTTCGGCCGGGATCTCCTGGTCCTCGAAGCCCACTGGACGTATCGTGACCTTTGAACCCAAACCGACGCTGGTGATCAGAGCCTCATTGACCGGCAACAAAATCTTCAATCGTTCCTGATCAGGAATCTCAAAGACTGGCTGTGAAAAGTAAACCGACTTCCCTTCCGCAATGGTGATGATTCCGCGACTCTGCAACTGCCAGTTATTGCAATGCATCACCTGGCCATCTCTGGGAGCTCGCAACGTACATGCCGTAATACTGTCGCCTGCCGCTTTGGCGTATCTTTCGTAGATTGTCAGGCGATGCTCGTTCGCGAGCGTCATGAGCTTTGCTCGCGAGTCCGCAACAGAGTTGGCCAGTTCCGTTCGCAGAACATTCAGCCGAGAATTATTGAGCTGATGCTTCATCCTCACTTCCTGGCGAGGATGTCCAAATTGTTGCAGCAGGCTCTTCTGAAATTCGAGGCGACGGACTTGTTCCGACTGTGTTGTGACCTTCAGGGATTCTACTTCAACGGTCGCACGGTTTGAATAGCCCATCATCCACATTCGTTCGGCAAATTGCAGGTCACTGTCCGCGGACTGCAGCCGATCCTGATTGATAGAGATCTCATCGTCAAGCTTCTGCAAATCATTGGGATGCATCCCGTTTGTGTATTCCAGCAAATCGAACTGAGCCGACGCGAGAGACTGCTCCGCGTCGGATTGACGTCGTTCGTTGCTCGCCTTGAGAAGTTCCTGCTGCTGTCGAGAGGACTCCAGCGCGGCTTCGGCTTTAATCAAGGACACTTCACGGGATCGCCGGAATTCTTCAATTTCTGAGGAATCCAGAACGCAGACGATGTCGCCCTTCCGGACCCAGGTGCCCTCGGGAACAAGGCTAAGAATTCGCACAGTCCATTGACACTGGGAAACAACGCGTTCGGTGCGAAGAGGCTCCAGAGATCCGTGGCAAGTCAGATCGACGCGGAAAGGAGCCCGTTGAATCGTCAGTAAGTCCGAGTCACCAGGCGGATTCGCGGTGATCCCGAAGAATCCCGCCAAAACGATCGCTGCGGAAAGACAGGCAGCTATGCGAAACCCCGTGGATTTTGTGAGGCTTTTGAATGCGGACCGTTCCGAGTGCGTTTCACTGCGAAACGAAGAATCGTCGCGCGGTCGCTGAAGGGGAATAGACATCGAGACCTCCGGGGGGCCTACTGTCGCAATGAAATTGAACAGCAGGTCGAAGTTCTGGGAAGGTGGGACAACGGCTGGTCTTTTGAGGATTAACCAGCTGAAGTTTTGGGTGGGATTCAATGCGGCGAGACCAACACTTTATCATTTGCATCGGACGGCCAAACCACCAATCGTTGTGTAAATCCAGTGATTCCCGGATCTGTAAGAAATGAGCAATTCTCAGGAAAATGATCTTGCAGAAGGTAAAAGGTTGTTGTCCGTCTGTTCGTCATCATCACAGACGAAGGGCAACAGTATTAGCCATTGTTTCACATTATTACGTGTGGACGTACATCACTCTCTAATCTTTGTCGATGCCAGCCAGAATTGCCGATGCTGAGTGTGTGTCGCTGGAACTGAAGACAATCTCAAAATCGCCCACTCGAAATCCCCGAAATCACCGAGATTATGACGGTTAGGAAGGTCAGGGTAAGCAAGGCTGTTTGTAGGCCCATTCTTAAAGCCTCAAAGTCAGCGTAGACTGTCTGGACTCAACTCAAAAAAGCATGCTTTCCATCGCGGAAGTGGCATCAAATTCACAGGATGTTGACACCTTTCGGAGGGGCTTGTAGAGTCGTCTGAGTCCACTTTCGCAGCCACAAGTACTTGTCTGTCGCGACTCTTCTGAGAGTAGTGATTTTAAGGGTACCGGTGGTTGCCGACATCGGCGATTTCAAGCAAAAACGGGTCGAGGATTTGGCCAGACGAAACCACCGGCGAGTTCAGTTGCGGTTCGCTTTCTGGCGGAACTCATCTCTCTTGCTGGGCTTTGTTTTTCCAATTCTTCTGGTAACAACTTTATTTGTCGTAGGTGCCTCCAAGGCTGGTGAGCCTAAGAACTGGATGCTTTCAGGAAGAGTGGCCCTGGGTCTTTCGAAGGCTCGGGCTGGGATCAATGAGAATCAATTGGAAGTGGTGGACGGACAGACAAAATGGAAAGCCCACGTGTCGGAGACACCTTGGCAGTACGTTGTGATTCATCATTCTGCCAGTGAATCCGGAAGTGTCGAGGCAATCCATGAAGGACATCGCCGGAGAAAGGACTCATCGGGAAGCCCTTGGTTGGGTATTGGATATCACTTTGTCATTGGCAATGGCAAGGGAATGAAAGATGGAGCCGTGGAGGCCACGTTTCGCTGGAACGAGCAGATTCATGGGGCTCATTCTGGCAGTGTCCTGTTCAATGCTCGTGGAATTGGTATTTGCCTAATTGGGAATTTTGAAAAGACTCCACCGACAAAGGCTCAGTGGCAGTCAGTTCAGGAACTGGTCAAGGTCCTCGCGTTCCGTCATAGGATCACGAGGGAAAAAGTTGTGGGGCATGCAACGGTGAAAGCAACCGCTTGTCCTGGGAAGCACTTTCCTCTGAAGGAACTCAGAGCTGTGATTCCCGAATCTCAGTCCTGATGCTGAAGACTTGAGCATCAGACTGAAACACGTTGAGACAAGGAGTGCTCTCGACCAGTGATTTCAGCGTTCTCCTCAACATCTAATGTCCCCTCATGGAAGTTACCTCAATGTTTAACCGCGTTCGAAGCTTGTCGTTCTCATCCGGTGAACTGGATTCATTGATCCCGGATATGGACGTCGAAATGCTGCCGACCGAACTGCGTGAACTGTACCAGTCATGGAGTCAGTCACCGGATTCTCCAGCGAAGTATTCAGGAAGCGTGGCTGAATCGGACTGGCCAGTTTCGATTTACGTTCCGGAGCGTTACGAAGAACGATATGCGTATCCATTAGTGATTTGGTTTCACAGTGATGCCAACGATGAAGATCAGCTTGAGCAGGTCATGGGTTCCATCAGTTCTCAAAACTATGTGGGACTGGCACTGCGCGGCAATACGGTCCATGAATCCGCTGGCGGATTTCGCTGGGATGGTTCCTCACTACTTTTTGGAAGTGTGCCACTTCAGGACTTGCTGCACGTGACGACCTGTCGACTTCGTCGGGCGTTCCATATTCACAGCGAACGCATCTTTCTTGCGGGGTCTGGTCATGGTGCAGATATTGCACTTCAAACCATGATTCAAAGACCCGAATGGTTTGCCGGAGCTGTGATGCTTGACCCTGCTTGCAAGTCAGATTTTCTGAAGGCAGATCGCCTCACCGGCCTGCGCGGCAAGCCGATGATGATGTCCGTGTCAAGAAGTTGCTCGAACGAGTGCATGGCCAAAAGTGTCGAATCTGTTCGCCTTCTGCGTTCGGCAGGTGCCAATGTGGATGTCGATGTCACGGAATTACCAGTTGACCCCACCAGCAGCGAAGCTCGAATGCTGGATCACTGGATCATGAGCTGTATCAATCGCGAAGCGCTGGTGTAATGGCTTTGTCGTGATCGACCGCGTCGTTCCCTGGAATGGCCGGTAGGAATGAACGAGACCCGCTTTATTCAGAAAGAAGCGGGCCTTTTTCATTTATTAGGTTGATCCGATTGACACGGCAAATCGGTCCACAATAATCGCCCGACGCGATGGCTCGGAATGCGGCTGCCCCAAACGGCCTGTCTGGGATTGTAACCTGTTTCCACGGCGTTTTCCGGATTCCGGCACTTGGCAGCTTTGAAAAAATCAATTCCCCTGTATCTCCAGGAAGAAGAACGCGAAGGGTTGCGCGCGGCGGGAAAGTTTAATGCTCAGTTGATGGATTTCCTTCGAACTCACATCAAGGAAGGCGTTTCCACCGATCAGCTGGACAAGTTAGCCAATCAATACACGCTGGATCATGGCCACACGCCGGCCTGTGTTGGCTACTTAGGCTATCCGAAAACAATTTGCACCAGTATTAATGAGGTTGTGTGTCACGGTATTCCCAATACTCGACCACTGAAGGACGGTGACATTGTCAATGTGGATATCACGACGATTGTGAATGGATGGTACGGCGATCAGTCTGAAACGTTCATGATCGGAAACGTAAGTGCCAGCGCAAAACGGCTTGTGCAGACAACGCATGATGCTTTGTTTGTCGGAATTCACGCGGCTCGTCCCGGCGGAACGGTGACGGAAATTGGACGAGCGATTCAGGCATTTGCTTCTCATGCTGGTTACTCCGTAGTGCGTGAGTACCAGGGGCACGGCATCGGGCGGGATTTTCATCAGGAGCCCGGCGTTCCCCACTTTCCTTCTCTGAACTCAAATCGAGACCTGTTGCGTCCGGGCACATGCTTTACGATCGAGCCGATGCTGAATATTGGTTCGTGGAAAACACGAGTCGATAAGAAAGATAAATGGACTGTTCGCACCATAGATGGCGCACTTTCGGCCCAGTTTGAGCATACGATACTGATGACAGAAGCCGGGCCGGAGGTGCTGACGTTTACTCAAAATGGGCCTCAGGAAGGTCATGCATTCTGACCGACTGTGGATGCCATTTCATTTTGTGAATGCCATCTCATTCAGGGTGATGAAACCTATGAATAAGGCGTTTGTTCGCGAGCCGGATGCTGACGTTCGAGTTCTCTGCCCAAAGTGTGGCTCGCCGGGAAGAGCGGTCGGAAATGGGCCAATTGAAGCCTATGTCCACCCGGAATCAAGGGCTCAGTTGCTGGATGCGGCGTGGTGTTGTGGGAACGCGGCCTGCTCAGTGGTCTATTTCAATATGTTCGAGCAGTTTGTGCGCTCCGCCGACTTATTGGCGTCCGTCTATCCCTACGATCTGAATGCTCCGATCTGTGCATGTTTTGGCTTCACCTACGGCGATGTGGATGATGATGCCCGTGATCCGCAGCCGCTGCGAATTCGGGATTTGCTTGCCAAATCAAAATCTGTGGATGCACGATGTTCGTCTTTAGCAGTGGACGGGCAGTGCTGCATGAGAGAAATCCAGCGGCTGTATAGGCAGCTGAGAAATGAAAATCACTTCCCGTAATGCGTCGTCTTTCCGTGGAAGTCGCGGTATTTGCATTGGTACTCGTGAACGTCTTGAACGAACCATCGCCTGGCGGACACTGACGGCCAGGAAGACGTCTCTGGTGCTGCTCAATGAGCACACATTGCCGACTTTTCGACGTGAGTGGCTTTTTGTTTTTTGCCAGAGTTTTGCGAAAATGAGGTTTAGGCGTTTTTTCGAGTTACTCGAGGACGAGTCTTGCGTGATACATGGGGAACTTGTCGTCCTTGAAATAATGCTCGTGCACGAATAATCCTGCTTCCCGAGCTGCGGAAAAGGGGTTGAAAGCTTCCTGCCTTCGAGAAAAGAAACTCCTGTACTTTTGGCCGCCTTGCCAGTCCGAAAGAGGAGAGACAGAATCCAATAGCAATCCCGGCAAGGGATGGAATCCGACTAAACTGAGTCGACTGAAGAACTTGTGAACGCTTATCGCCTCTCGATTTTCGAACGACCTAAACCTTTCTGATGGCTGGCAGGGTTGAATGACAGATCCAAAGCCCTCAACGAACGACATTCTTTCTAAGATTCGCGCTAAGAATGCAGCTGCGTCGGCAGATACGCCACCAGCCGAGGCGCCGGCGGCTCAGGCATCGGACGTGCCGAAGGGGACAAATGATATTTTAGCTGCGGCCCGAGCTGCTAAGCCGTCTCCTGCTCCAGCGGCAACATCTGATATTCTTGCGGCAATTAAGAAGCCTGCTATGCCTGCGGCGGCTGTGCCTGCGGCGGCTGTGCCTGCCGGTGCTGCGCCAAAGAGTCCTGCCGATATCATGGCGGCGATTCGCGCGAAGGCGGGTTCTGCTCCCGCCGCGCCGGCTGCTTCTGCCGCGGGAGTCGAGAAGCCAGTGGCTCCGGTTGTGAAGCCTGATGTGGCGGCGGCGACTGGAATGTCAGCAGCAGAGATGATCAAGGCGGCTCGGTCGCTTTCTACGGGGGCTCCAGTTCCGCCGAAGGTTGTGCTTCCCTCGAAACCGTTGGTGGCAAAGCCGGGGGTGACGGCGACAAAGGCTGCTGCGGTTAGTGATTTAGATCGAAGGACTGCGATTGGGGGGCTGCTTGCTTTTCTGTTTTCGCCTGTGTTCATTGCCTGGTCATCGTTTGTGGGAGCACTGAGTGTTTCTGGGCTGGGTTTGGCTCGTTTCATGATGCCCAACGTGCTTGTTGAGCCTCCGACAAAATTCAAAATTGGGCCGCCCAACGATTACGCTCCGGGGACTGTTTCCACGAAGTGGCAGGCTCAGTTCAATATTTGGGTTGTTAATGGTGAGGTGGATGGGGCTCGCATGATCTATGCGTTAAGCACTGTGTGTACACACCTCGGCTGTACTCCCAACTGGCTTGAGGGCGAGCAGAAATTCAAATGCCCGTGCCATGGTTCCGGGTTTTACAAAACCGGAGTGAACTTCGAAGGTCCTGCACCGCGTCCGTTAGAGAGAGTGGGCATTCGGCTTGCTGAGGATGGGATGCTTGAGGTTGATAAGAGTGTTAAGTTTCAGAAAGAGCTCGGGCAGTGGTTGAACCCTTCATGTTTTGTGGGCGTGTCCTGAGTTTGCTTGCCTGGGTGTCTTGTTGCTGGTTTTTTGGCGGTGTTTTGTTTCTGGTTGCTACGTTCCGTTTGCTGTCCGTGGCTTCATCTGAGGATCTGAAGGTGTCTGTAGGCGATTACATTCGTAACTCACAGATCTGGAAGAGTGTTTTCCGGCATCCTGCCCCGACCGATCGACGAAATCGTGTTGTGGTGATGCTGACGAACTTCTTTCTTCATTTGCATCCCGTGTCAATCAAGCAGCAGGGAATCGCGCTCTCGTACACCTGGTGTATGGGCGGGATTACGTTTTTTCTGTTTCTGGTTGAGACGATTACCGGCGTGCTATTGATGTTCTACTACAGGCCGACGCTGGAATGGGCTTTCTATGACATTCAGGCGCTCCGCGATGTTCAAACGCTGGGGATCATGAGAGAAATACATCGCTGGGGTGCCCATGCGATGGTGATTACGGTCTGGCTGCACATGTACCGAGTGTTCCTGACGGGGAGTTACAAGCCTCCACGGGAATTCAACTGGGTCATTGGTGTTTTGCTTCTGGTGTTGACGCTGTTGCTGTCGTTCACTGGCTACTTGCTTCCATGGGATCAGTTGGCAATCTGGGCTATTACCGTCGGTTCAAATATGGCGAAAGCGACGCCGGGGCTTGGGACTGAAGGGCCTGGTTTCCAGTTGTTTAACACGAGTGGCTACGAATTAATTACGAACGCTTCTGATGCTAAGTTTCTGCTACTCGGTGGACGCTTTGTCGGTGAGGCGACGTTGAATCGGTTCTATATCCTGCACTGTGTTGCGATTCCAATCGTAGTGAGTGGTTTGATTGCAATTCACTTCTGGCGAGTTCGTAAGGACGGCGGTATCAGTCAGCCGTTGTAGTGTTACTGTTGGCAGCGTAGTGGTTGTTTTGGTTTCCCACGGATCTGGTGTACTTGCCGGGTATAGTCAATGTTGAACCCTCATCCTGATCTCACTCCCAGCGTCCTGGTTGGCCTTGGCTGGTTTTACCTGCTGGTCTTCCTGATGAATTTGTTCTGGACCGCTCGCAGTTACAAACTGGATGGCGAGTTCAGAAACGGAATTCCCAAGGCGTCGCTGTGGGCGACTTATACTGCCATTTTGATGATGCTGTCTTTTTATCACTTCACGTACCCGGTCGATGGTTTCCTCTTCATGATGCCGGTGGCGTTTAAGAATTTCTTTGACGCTTATTTTTCGAATCCGGTTCTGTACTTTTTCTTGTCCATTGTCGGCCTGGTCTTCATGATTCAGGCTCGTGAATGGTGGACAAAGCCGACCGTTTCATGGGTTCTGCTGAACGCATCTCTGATCTTTATGGGTTTGAGTCTGAGCGATTATGACTTCCGGCAGATCGTGGGAAAGCCGGATAACGTTCCCATCGTTGCCATGCTGTTCATCGTCGCGTTTTTCTCATGGATCTATTTCACACGATCCGTGGATAATGATCGTCGAATCGCCGAAGGTCGGCCGTTGTTTGAGCAGGAAGACAACGATAAGGTGCTGGTATGGCCGGACTTGGTTTATACCGAACTGATTTGCATGGTTGTGCTCACAGCCGTCCTGATTTTCTGGGGCATCGCATTGCAGGCGCCCCTGGAAGAACCGGGGTCGTCTGTAAAAACACCGAATCCTTCCAAGGCGCCGTGGTATTTCCTCGGGCTTCAGGAAATGTTGGTTTATTTTGATCCCTGGTTAGCAGGGGTCGTCTTACCCAGCATCATTCTTGGCGGGTTGATGGCCGTGCCTTACATTGACTTCAACAAGTTAGGCAATGGCTATTACACGTTTAAGCAGCGTTCGTTCGCGGTGACGACATTCCTATTCGGATTCTTGCCACTTTGGGTGGCTCTGATTGTCCTGGGTACGTTTCTCAGAGGACCTAACTGGAATTTCTTCGGGATCTACGAGTACTGGGATGTCCACAAGGTCGAGGCCGCCAACAACGTCAATCTGAGCGAGTACTTTTGGAATGGACTTGGACTTGGGATTCCTAAGGGGTCAAGTGTCGACAAAATCCTTCTGCGCGAGGGCCCAGGGATCCTGCTGACGTTGGGATACTTTGCACTACTGCCGCCGATTCTTGGCTTGACTATTCTGCGGAAATACTTCGTGCGGATGGGTGTGCTTCGTTTCCTTGTGTTCTCGAATCTCATTCTCTGGATGGCGGTTCTCCCTATTAAGATGTTGCTTCGATGGATGTTTGCTTTGAAGTACATCGTCGGTATCCCTGAATACTTCTTTAATATCTGAAGCTGGCATGTGCCAGAGTCAGGGTTCCGGTTTCTGAAATCCACTTAGGACGGGCAGAAGGCCCAGCCAAAGTCTCATGCCAGCAACTGATCAATTCCATTGGAATCAGAAGACACTCAATGTGGTCTTCGCTGCCAGTTCTGTTCTCGTTTTGGCCTCCGTGATCGTCATGATGCGGCAGGATCAAGCTGATGAATGGAAGGGGTACCAACGCACCAACTTCCAACTCGATGCGACTGTTCGCAAAGCCGATTTGGCTGCGATTGAGTCCGAAGAGTTCCTGAAGGCGCGCGAGGATCTTGCTCAACAGTTAGAAAAGGCCACCGCCAAGTTGGAGGCCAAAAGGTCTGAAAAAGCCATCGTGTTCGCTGAGCAGGATTCATTTCAACGTGAAGTGGACGCACTTGAGGTTGAGTTGAAGTTCAAGAACTCGCTTCGCGACCAGGCCCGCGCCCAGTTTGATCTTGGGGTGAGGGACGCGTTATCGGAAGATGAGTCTGCGGCCCGGTTTCAGGTGTTTAAGTCGAAGCAGGATGCTTGCGAGGCGACCAAGGTGGAGTTGGACGCTGCGAAAGATGCTTTGGCTTTGAAAAACGCTGAGGTTAAGTCCATCACCGCTGATTATGACGCGATCGTCGTGGCGAACGAGAAGCTCAATTTTGAGGCAGAACGTGTACGAGCTTCAGTTGAAAAGATTGAGCCAACAAGTTTAGTTTCCAGTTGGAAACGAGCGATGATGGAATTGCCTATCGTTGATGGCTTTAATTCTCATCTGCGGATTGTTCAGGACTGGATGCCTCGCTTGTCCCAGACGCTGGGCATGGCAGAGATTGCCAGATTTGATCGTTGTCGTTCTTGTCATCAGAACATTGATAAAACAACAAGTTCCAATCTGCCGGCCTTTCCAGAAGGTCATCCTTCGACAGACGACGTCGCGGGTTGGGTTGCTGAGAATAAGTTTCCACAACCGTTTTCTACTCATCCGAATACGGCTCTTTATTGCACGGCTTCCAGTCCACATCCTGTGGCGAAGTTTGGTTGTACGATTTGCCATGATGGTCAAGGTTCAGGGACCAGTTTTGGAAATGCTGAGCATACCCCTGATAATCCACATCTTTCAGAGGAATGGTTTGCAGAATACGGGTATCACCCCAATCACTTCTGGGAGTATCCCATGCAGCCGACTCGGTTTGCCGAGTCAACTTGCATTAAGTGCCATCATTCTGTGACCGAACTGGGCGTCAACCCAAAATTTGGGGCGTCTGCACCCAAGGTGTTCAAGGGATATCAGTTAATTCAGAAATATGGTTGCTACGGTTGCCATGAGATGCAAGGGTACGATGCTGGGGTCGCTATTGGTCCGGATATGCGACTAGAACCGCAAACAGCTGACGAGGTTGCTCGAGTTGCAGCTGATCCGACTCAGGTCGCTGGCAAGTTTCGAAAAGTCGGGCCGAGTCTGCGGCACATTGCTTCGAAAACCTCGGACAGCTTCATCCAATATTGGACGGAAGTGCCATCTCGTTTCAGACCATCGACGAAGATGCCTCAGTTTTTTGCACTCGATGAACATTTAAGTAAGGATGACGCGGCTCATACTCAAAAGTTTGAAGCGGCTGAACTGGCTGGAATTTCAGCCGTATTGCTTGGATCGTCGGAGCCGATTCGTTTGCTGTCTCCCGAGGCTGGGTACGCTCCGGATCTCGAACGAGGCAAGAAGCTCTTTTCCGAGCGTGGTTGTTTGGCCTGCCATCAGCATGCCGCTGTTCCTGGAACAACAGCGGATTTTGGACCGAACATTTCCAACATCCATGAGAAAGTCCTTCGAAACGCAGATGATTCGAAATTCAGTGACTGGCTCTACACCTGGATTCGCGAACCTGAGCGTTACCACAAACGTACTCGGATGCCAAATCTTTATTTGGATGCCTATACAGACGCAGATGGCACGACCATCGTCGATCCGGCTGCAGACATCACGGCGTTTCTCTTGAGCGTGGGGGCTCAGAGTGAATTCCCTGTCAAGGCTGTTGATGACGCGGAACTGGATAATCTGGTAAGCCTGTATCTGGAGAAAACTCGCTTCAGCAAGGCTGCTGCCCGGGGCATTATTGATTCAGGTTCATTCCCCCAGAAGCTGGCTGATGTCGTGGGTGATGAGAAGGCGCTCGCTTCCGAGGATGGAACGGCAATTTCTGATCAGTTGGCTTGGCGGCAGAAGAAGATTGAGTACATCGGACGAAAGACGATTGCCCGCTATGGCTGCTACGCCTGCCATGATATGCCCGGCTATGAATTGGCTCGTCCTATCGGAGTAGCACTTCAGGATTGGGGTCGAAAGGATACGAGCAAACTTGGATTCGAGCACATTGAAGAGTTTCTTCACCATCACGGCGAGCCGAAAGATTCCAAATTCGCGTCCACTGCTGAGCGTGTGCAGACTGCCAATAGAAACATGGCCGCGGGTGGATCCCAAAAAGGTGTTTTGACCCCGGAAGAAGAGGCCAGTGAGATGTCGGCTTCCTATTTCTATGACAGCATCCAGCACCACGGTCGCGCGGGTTTCGCGTGGCAAAAGCTGCGGGCTCCACGGAGCTATGACTTCGAAAAAACGGAAACCAAAGGCTATGACGAGCGATTGCGGATGCCGAAGTTTCCGCTGAAGGAAGATGAAATCGAAGCCATCGCAACGTTTGTGCTTGGACTGGTGGCTGATCCGCCGGCTGAAGAATATGTCTATACGCCTGATGAACGTGCAAAGAATCGCATCGAGGGAGAGTTCCTGCTGGCCAAGTACAACTGTACCGGCTGTCACATTGTAGAACTCCCCAAGGTCACATTTGCGACAGATCTCAGTGAAGTCCAGGCAACGGAAATGTCAGCGACGGATCACGAGAAGGGGCTGGAACTCCTTTTGAAACTTCGTCCATCCCATCAGGCGTTGACCGGAGAGGTTCGCAAATTCACAGTCGAGGGCGAAAAGAAATCGCTATCAATTGCTACGATTCGGGCCCTCATTGCCTCCCGACCGGATCCTGAGGAGGACCCAGAGTTCCGTGAGCATGGATTTGATCTTTGGGAGACTGCTGAGTTCGGACACGGCGAAGAAATGAAGCGACTGCTGCCTGGTTCACGCGTGATCGTTCCTGATGCATTGATGATCAACTATGAGGATGCTCGTGGTGGATCCTTTGCGGAATGGCTTGTCGAGAATTTGATGGTTTCTAAGACCAGTGGTAACCGCTCGCTCGCATGGCAGCATTCACCACCACCGCTCTATCAGGAAGGAAGCAAGGTACAAACGCCGTGGCTTTACCAGTTCCTGCTCGAGCCGGCAAAAATACGCTACACCACTGTGCTTCGTATGCCCAAGTTTAATATGAGTGAAGAGGAAGCCCGAGTGCTGGCAAATTACTTCGCTGCCGCAGACGGCGCGGAGTTCCCCTATCAGGAAAACATGGCTTCTGAAGCCGACTACCTTTCCGAGAAGGAAACTCTGTTGAAGTCTCCTGAGGGTGGCGAGTTGTTGGCGGCGGACCAGTCGTATTTGCATGAGTCCTGGAGAACGCTTAACGGTCCGCTTTGTGGGAAGTGTCACTCTCTGGGTGGAAAGAAGTTTAAGGCTTCAGATCCAGTGAAGGACATCCAGGGTCCATACCTGAATGCAGTTCAGAATCGACTTAGAGCCGATTGGGTGAAGTTATGGTTGTATAAGCCAACATGGATCACGCCTTATACTTCAATGCCTGTGAATTACCCGAAAAATAATAACACCCAGTTTCCAGATCTGTTCAAGGGGGATCCGGAATCGCATGTCACGGCGACACGGGATGCGCTCATGAACTACACGCGGCTGATGGAGGACATCGGTACTGTGAACTATCTGCCGCCAGCCGGCGCGTCGCCTGCCAGTGCGGTACCTGCCGCTGGCGGTGCCGACGAGTGATTTTGTTTTTAAGCCATTCCGGCGAACGCTTGATTGCTGTTCCGAATCTGTTGGAAATTCCATGAAGAGTTATCAAAACCTGTTTCTGTGCTGCCTATCTGGAGCGGCGATTGGCTGCGGCGAGTATCCGGGTGGCGCCTACGTTGTTCCCAAAGTGTCATTCGTTCCTGCAGACACAACGGAAGCCGGTGCCGTAGCGGAAGTTCCCACTGACTCCGCGGAAGTTGGCATGCCTGGCACGTTTACGGGAAAGGTCGTGCTTAAAGGGGAAAGATCTGCTCTGCCGCCGTTGATCGCGAAGGGAGCCGAGGTCAAGGACAAAGAAGTTTGCGCAGCCGTCGATTTGCCGGATGAAAGGCTCGTCCTGGGAGAATCAAACGGCGTCGCCAATGTGTTCATTTACCTGTCTAAAGCCCCCAGGAATGGTAAGAAGTTGGAAGTGCCCAGCACTCCTTATATGTTTGACCAGAAGAATTGCCGTTTTGTTCCCCACTGTGTGGTTCTTCCCACAGGACAGACGGTGAAGGTTCTTAGCGACGACACGGTCGCCCATAATACCCATACGTACCCAAACAAGAATACCGGCGTCAACAACGGGGTCGCCCCGGGAGATCGAGAAGGTAAATTGGAATTCGTTTACAAGAAAGCGGAAGGTCAACCACTTTCGGTAAGTTGTGACTACCACGGCTGGATGAAAGCCTATCATCTTCCATTAGATCATCCCTATGCCGCGGTCACTGATGCCAACGGAGGATTCACGATTCCTGACCTGCCGTCCGGAAAGCACACGTTTGTGGTTTGGCATGAAGCGGCGGATGGTTTCTTTGTTGAGCGAAAACTGGCGGTTGAAATCCAATCTGGAGTGTCCACCGAGCTGCAGATTGATTTTCCGGTTGAGAAACTGAAGCTCTGAGTTCTGATTTTGATCACTCGTTCCTAGTTGAGTTGAGGTTGTGGGAATGTCACTGACTCCCAGTTTAAAAAAGTTCAATGGTTTGCTGCTTCTGACAGCGTTTGCTGTCAGCGGATGTTCGGGGAACGACTCCTCGTTCGTTTACAGTGAGCGCACAACTTCACTTGTGCCGGAAGCGCAGGACGGTGTTCCGACAGGTGAAGGGCAGCCCGTAGTTCCTGGAGTGAAACAACTTCTTGATGATCACTTCGGAACTCCACAGAACATTAAGGCGTGGTTAAAACTGCCTGTGGATTTCGGAGGAACAACGGCGACCGTAGCCGAATTTTCAAAGACCGACAATGTTGGGAAGATCGTCTTAGCCGTTGAAGAGGGTCAGGAGTTACCAGCCATTGCGAAGAGAGTGCAGGTTGTCACGGGGGAGAACGCGGGGGAGACACTTGAGCTTGCCCGATGGAATGCTGAAACTGGCGAAGCGATCCTGAAAAACCTTCCGACTATTGACCTTGCGTCTGGCGTCGTGTGTGCGGTTGACGGCGGCACGGTGATGCAGTCCGGTCGAGTTCTTTACATGAGACATTGTAGTCACTGCCACGGTACTTCTGGTGATGGTCACGGTCCGACAGCCGAGTACCTGAACCCGCGTCCTCGCGATTATCGCCATGGCGTGTTTAAGTTTACGTCAACGACCGACGTCTCCAAGGTCAGTCGTAATGACCTCATGAGGATCTTGAAATACGGTATTCCCGGAACTTACATGCCTTCGTTTCTCTTGCTGACGGATGACGAATTGCACGCGGTGGTCGAGTACGTTCGATTCCTCGCGTTACGAGGCGAGTACGAGCGAAAGCTTGTGAATGAACTGGCTGGAGACTTTTCTCAGAAGGCGGTTGATAGTCGAGTCGCTGAAAACGAGAAGCGGGATTCGATCGTTGCCGAGCTGAAGGAGTTTCTGGCGGCAGATCTGGCAGCAGAGTCAGTGTCGATCGGCGAAGAACTGGCGGAGCAATGGTCTGTCGCGAACACGGCAGACGCATTGATTGTGCCAAGTGTAGCGCGGGTGCCGGATAGTGAGGATTCACGTCGCAGAGGGCGAGAACTCTATCTGAGTAAGACTCTGAACTGCGCAGACTGTCATGGAGTGGATGGGGCTGGTAATGGTCCTCAGACGATCGCCTACGAGAAGAATCCAGTCACCAACGAAATGTATCACGAAGCGGGCTTGCACGATGTTTGGGACAACGTGAATCAACCAAGGAATCTGCACACCGGGATCTATCGCGGTGGTCGTCGACCAATCGATTTGTTTTGTCGAATTCATGCGGGGATCAAAGGGTCTCGGATGCCATCGTTTAAGAATACGCCGCACGAGGATATCTGGAACATTGTCAACTATATTCTGAGTATCCCGTTCGAATCTGAACCCGGCGCCACCGGTGTTGCGACAACTGCCCCGGCAGCCGCAGCGGCTGAGTAGCGTTCATTCTAATTTCCCTTGCAGGTTTGCCCTGTTCGGAGTTTGATTGTGAAGAAGTTTTGGGCACTGTTCTTTATTTTCTGGCCATTAGTGGCCATCTATGCCTGCTTGATTGCACCGTCGCGAGGTTGGTGGTTTCCCAGCAAGCCCTTGTCAACCCTGGGGCATCAGATAGACGGTTTGTTTTATCTGATCCTGCTGATCGTTACGCTGACCTTTGTGGCTACGCAAGCCGTGTTCGGCTACGCGTTATGGCGAGGTGCCATCAAGAAGCCTGGCGATAAGGCGTTGTTCTCACACGGCAGTCATAAGCTGGAGATTATCTGGACCATTGTGCCATCGTTCATTCTGGTTTTCATTTCACTGACGCAGTTGGAAGTGCTTGCGAACATCCGCGTGATCTCGAAGTTTCCGGATGAAGCACGAAAATCTCCAGTGGCGGAAGTGATGGCCCGGCAATTTGAGTGGCGGATCCGCTATCCGAAGCCTGGGACAGAACTCACCACAGAAGAGCAGTCCGGCGATCTTTATTTTGTCAACGAAGTTCACGTCCCCGTGTCGCAACCGGTCATGATTAACCTTCGTACCCAGGACGTGCAGCATGCTTTTTTTGTGCCTCGTTTAAGAGTGAAACAAGACGCAGTTCCGGGGCTCGTTATCCCGGTCTGGTTTGAAATTGAAGAGGCTGGGGAATACGAACTTGTTTGCGCAGAACTGTGCGGTTGGGGACACTACAAGATGAAGGCGAGAGTTATTGCTGAGTCCTTAGGGGCGTACAACAACTACTTAGCTTCTCTCGAAGCCGCGCAAAATGAGGATGGGGTTGCAGACGTCGTCAAAGAAGGCGATGAGAACTAGGTCAGGCTTTTTTCGGCAGTTTTTTCGACTGCATTCAGAGTTACTAAGGTTTTAGTCATGGCTACTGTTTCTCCAGCGATCGGTGCGCACGACCACGCGGATGATAATTCTCATGGTCACCATGAGCCGAGTTTTATCTCGAAGTATGTCTTCTCAATCGACCACAAAGTGATTGGGATTCAGTTCCTTGTCACCACGATGATGATGATGATGGTGGGCGGCGCGCTGGCTCTGGCAGTCCGCTGGCAACTTGCCTTTCCCTGGGGAAGTATGCCGATTGTTGGAAAGCTGTTTGGGCTTTTCCAAAATGAAGGGGGACAGATCAGTCCCGAGTTTTACACGATGCTCTTCACCATGCATGCGTCAGTGATGATCTTCCTGGTGATCATCCCAGTTCTTGCAGGGGCGTTCGGAAATTTCCTGATTCCTCTGCAGATTGGTGCAGACGATATGGCGTTTCCGGTATTGAATATGCTGAGTTACTGGTTCATGTGGCCGGCAATCGCTTGCTTCGGATTTAGTTTTGTGGCCGGAGGAGCCACGGCAGGCCCAGGCAATGGATGGACGAGCTATCCGCTCTTAAGCGATCTTGCCGAAGCCGCGCCTGGTTCTGGCGCGGCTCAGACATGGTGGTTGTTTGGTCTGACACTTGTCGGTGTTTCTTCGATGATGGGATCCGTCAACTACTTGACGACGATCATCAACATGAGGGCTCCTGGAATGACGTTGTTCCGGATGCCGCTGACGATATGGTCGATGTTCATTACCGCCATTCTGCAAGCTTTCGCTTTGCCAGTACTGACAGCTGCTGGATTTATGCTCGTTTTTGATCGGTTAAGTAGTTTGCTGCCAACGGATATCCATTCCGTCTTTTTCATTCCAGCGGGCATCGTTGTGAACAATGCGGCGCCGACCATTGGGGGTGGTCAACCCTTGCTGTGGCAACACTTGTTCTGGTTCTACTCGCACCCGGCGGTCTACATCATGCTGCTCCCCGCGATGGGGATGGTATCGGACATGCTTGCCTGTATGTGCCGTAAACCGGTATTTGGTTACAAGCCAATGGTCTATTCGATGGCCGCCATTGCGGGCCTCGGATTTATCGTTTGGGGACATCATATGTTTACGAGCGGGATGAATCCCGCTCTGGGCATGACGTTCATGACATCGACGATGATGATCGCTTTGCCTTCGGCGATCAAAGTGTTTAACTG